>CAMWNY010000001.1 GCA_947175775.1 uncultured Lachnospiraceae bacterium
CCTCAACCTTGGAACTTTCGATAGTAGAAGAGCTTTCCTCAACCTTGGAACTTTCCACTGCAGAAGAACTTTCTTCCTCAGGCAATTGTTCCCTTGTCAGCACAATGCTTGTGCTCATGTTCTTCGGAAGCGTTGTGTACACTTTCCCGTTTTTATCATGCCAGTATGTCCCTTCCACATTCGGAAGTTCAGCACTCACTTTTACATTCTTCGGTGTATGAATCAATACAAGCTGATTGCAGTCTTTAAACGTATTGAACATATTTGTCGCTTTGCCTGCGTCAAGCATACTTAAATCCGCAGACCTTAAATTGACGCAGCCGCTAAAAAGCCTGTCAAGATATTGCGCCTCGTCCACATAAAGCGTTGCCGTTTTGATGTCTTTTGCATAATTGCGCTCCATTAACCAAATCGGAGTGCCGTTGCCTGTTTGGCACGCGCCTTTTCCCATCACCTTCAGATTTCCGTTTTTGTCAATTTTATATGCAATATCCTTATATAAAAAGTGATGGTTTCCGTGTGCAATATCATCTTCGCGAAACGCCTCAATATAATAAATGTCGAGCTCGCCTTTCATCTCCTCATATGCGACCTGAAGCTGTTTCTTTCCCGGTGTTGTGTTATCAATTTCATCAATATTCGACCAATAATGGCAGGTTCCAATCGTACGTTCCTTTTGATCTTCCATGAACGAGAAATACAGATATTCATCTGATGCAGGCTTTTGACCCGTCTCGAAAACATTTCCATGCTGGAAAGAGATTTCAGTACAGATTCTTGCAGGCTTCACGGTAATATCCGATACTGCCGTAAAATTTTGGTAGGACACGATCAACTGCTTTGTACCGACAGTATTCATGTCAATGTCTTTGGCGTTTGTTGTATAGTCCGTGATTTCAGTGTGTGT
The DNA here is from genome assembly GCA_947175775.1 of uncultured Lachnospiraceae bacterium. Taxonomy (GTDB): domain Bacteria; phylum Bacillota; class Clostridia; order Lachnospirales; family Lachnospiraceae; genus COE1. Next base: position 908 of record CAMWNY010000001.1, read on the forward strand.
ACCCGAAACTGACCAGGCAAACACATGCAGTTCGGACAGGTCGAGCGTTTCGCCAAGGTAATACGTATCTTTATCGTTCCTGACAGAAATCTTGGAACAGCTGTCAGCCCTCACCGTAATCTTTACAGTTGCCGATAGATCCTGCCATTTCACAATCAGGTCTTTCATACCTGCCGTTTTCATATTAATGCTTGCGGCGTTTGTCGAATAGCCTGATGTGATTTTTTTTGATGGATATATATTATTTGTGTATAGGAGCTCTACGCTTAGATCATCAACATTCAGTGTATCGCCGACAAAGTACTCTTTTTTTACCTTGGAAACATAAAGACTTTTGCCGATTACGGTCAGAGTAATTGTCTCGGTCTGTCCCTGATAAGAAATTTCCAAATATTTGTTGCCTGCCGTATTCATGTCAATGTCTTTGGCGTTAGTTGTATAGTCCGTAGTAATCTTATGGTCTGTAACGCTGCCATTGTATAGCAGTGAAACGGTCAAATCGGAAAGATCAAGGGTATCACCGACAAAATATTCTGTTTTCCGTTTTTCCACCACAAGCTTTGGTCTCTGCTTTAAGTGAACACTTTCGTCCGTGTACCGCAAAAGTTCAGGGCAGATATGTCCTTCATCCGTAACCCATGTTCCCCGCAGTGGGATAGACAGATTTAGATTGCGGGGCGTTTTAAGCTCAATCAGATTGTCGGAGTAAATCATGTTGTCAGCCTTCGTTACATTCCCCATATCAAAACCGCTTAAATCCAAAGAGGCGGCTCCAGTCTTATAAAACATCAGCTGCATATCCTTGACGTTTGTTGTCTTAAAATCTTTACCAAACGTAATTTCCTTCAGATTTTTGCAGAGGTAAAACATCTTATACATATCCGTGACATTTGTGGTGTTAAAGCTGCTCAAATTAATCTTTTCCAAGCTTTCGCACTCTGCAAACATTCTGGACATGTCTGTTGCCCTACTGGTATTCGTATTGCTCAAATCCACACTGGTCAGGTTTTTACAACCATAAAAACAATCCAAAAACAGCGTTGTGCCCGTTAAGGAAACGACTGCCGTTTTAATCTCATCCCGGTATTCATGCCATGGTGCAGCGAGCATATCGTCAGAACGACGTTCCAAAAATTCGCCGCTTCCGCGCACCACGAGTCTCCCGTTCGCATCAAGCGACCAGGAACCGATTCCTTCCTGCAGTTCTCCGCCGATAATGGGTTTTACTTCCAATCCACCAGAACCGTCAGAGGGGCGTTCGATTGTCAATCCGTTTGTCTGCTCCTCGGTATCAATGATTTCATCCACAAATGTTGTGTCTTCTTCTAATTCGATTTCTGTTTCTTCTGTACCAATCGTTTGGGCAGTGGTGATGCCTTCCTCTGATGCGGCAATTGTTTCGGCGGCTTCGATTTCACCATCTGTTTCCTCTGTGTCAATTGTCCGCGCTGTCGCCTCCGGTACTTCTTCCAACACTTCTTCCACAAGCGTTTCGGACTCCATTTCCTCCAGCAGCTCCTCTGCACACTCTGCAGTCGCCGCCGCGTTTGCGGGCAGCTCCATGCCCGAAGAGAGCGTCGCCGCTGCAAGCAGCATACAAAACGCTTTTTTCACTTCTCTTTTCAACTTTCTGTTCAGACTACTCATATGAATCCTCCATTATTAAAGCAGCTATCAAGCAACAAAAAAACAGTTTCCAATGTTTCATAATTTATGCAGCCGAACCATCATAAGTGTATAATCAAGTGCTTATATTTCTATGACTTCATGCTTTGCGTCCATTCCTCACGAAATGTTTGCCTTTTTTTACATAAAAATACTAACACATTTTTTTGCAATGTACAACTGTTTTTTTGGAAAAATATGTATGTGAACATAAACAATTGATTACCTGACAAATCCTTTGTTTATTTTCTGTTGAAAGTACCGAAAAGATGCGGTAAAATAGCATGAAATATAGTATTTATCAATAAAAGCATAAAACGGAGGACAAGCATGGATTTTATTATAGGCGGCTGTTGTCAGGGGAAATGGGAGTATGTGAAAAGACAATATGGTCTGACCGAGGACGACGTCATTTTTGCGGCGGATATAAAAAATAACGAACTGTCAGGAAAATGCTGTCTTAGGGATTTCCATTTATACATCAGGCAGCTGATGGAGAGCGGACAGAATATAGAAGAAAACATATCCGGACTTTTTCAAAAAAATGACATTCGTGTCATAATTTCAAACGAAATCGGTTATGGAATTGTGCCTGTTGACGCTTCGCAGCGGGCATACAGGGAGGCGGTGGGAAGAGCCTCCTGTATGCTCGCTGCAAAGGCAAAAAAGGTTGTGCGGGTGATAAGCGGTATCGGTGTAGTCATTAAAGCATAATTACTTCGTAATCATGGTAGTTCATGCCCATTCGGGCGAGTATAATGTCTATCGATATTATACTATAATTACTTCGTAATTATAGTAGTTCATGCCCATTCGGGCGAGTATAATGTCGATAGACATTATATCACAAAACCAAAGGTCTAAAGCCGATACCCCCGCCGCGTGACCATTTTGCCATTTACGATAACCGTCTGCGAGTTTCCGATAAACACTGTCGTAAACATATTGACGGAAACCTCCCGAAGCTCCTTTAACGAATACAAGGAGCAGGTTTCCCCTTCGCGCCCGATTTGCTCGGCAATCCCGCACACCGTATCTTCGGATGCATAGTCTAAAATCAAATCGCACGCTTTTTGCAAAAAATCATGCCTTCTGCGGCTTGACGGATTGTAAAGGCAGATAATCATGTCCGCCTGCGCCGCGGCGCGAATACGTTTTTCAATGGTTTCCCAAGGCGTCAGAAGGTCGCTTAAACTGATGACTGCAAAGTCCTGAATCAAAGGAGCGCCCAAAAGCGCCGCGCCGGAAACCGCGGCTGTAACGCCGCAGACAGGCTCTAAGGTGATGTCCGGATAGTCCTGTCCGACAACATGCATAAGCCCTGTCATGCCGTACACGCCCGCGTCGCCGCTGCAGATTATGGCGACATTGTTTCCCTTTTTGGCTTCTTCAAAGCACATTTTACAACGCTTTGCCTCCTGTGTCATAGGCGTGGAAAGATAATTCTTTTCGGGAAAGTGCGGTTTTATCAAATCAACATACACCGGATAGCCGACAATGGTATCGCACTGTTCCAAAGTCCGGACTGCCTGTATTGTCATCTGCTCATAGCTGCCGGGACCAATCCCGACGATATATATTTTTTTCATTCTGATAATAATGCCCCTTTCATAATAATGCTTTTTTCAAAGGAATCTGACTGATAAACGCTTGCGCACTGTCTGACATGGCAAGAACGCCGTGTATATTGGAAAACAGAATTGCTTCTATTTGAATATCCCAAATCCCTCCGCCCAAGCGCCGCCGCATATGTGCAAGCATTTTTTCCAGCGCAATTTTCATCGCCGCATCTAAAATATGGCGGTCTGTCAGGATTTGCAGCGCGTCGTCTGTCGTCGTACAATTTAAAATCCCGCGTGCCGTATCTGCGTTTGCCCCTGCAAGCAGCGCACACGCACTGAGCGTTTCCAGTCTTGCATCCGCCATGGACGAATGTGTGTTCATTACGCCTGCGGCAACCTTAATCAGCTTCCCGATATGCCCAATCAGCAAAATTTGTGAAAACCCAAGCTCCAACGCCATATCAAGCGTCTCACCGATAAAATTACTGCATTTTACGCCCGCGTCCAAGTCAATCCCCCATGTCTCCAATGCAAACTGCTGACCGTAATTTCCGGGCGACAGCAGAAGCGTTTCATACCCAAGTGCCTTTTTCTGCTTTAATTCAAGCCGGATTGTATCGACAATCGCCCGCTCACTCATCGGTTCGACAATTCCGCTCGTGCCTAAAATGGAAATACCGCCCTCTATTCCAAGCCGTGGATTAAAGGTTTTCTTGGCAATTTCCACGCCCTTTGGCGCCGATATTACGACCTCCAAGCCGCCGTCATACCCTGCTGCCGCAAGCTCGGCGAGCGCCTCTTTTTGAATCATTGCCCGCGGCACGCTGTTAATTGCCGCGCTCCCTACAGGCTGCTCTAATCCCGAACGTGTGACCCTGCCGATACCGGTTCCGCCCTCAATCACAATTCCGCTGCCCGCACAGCGTCGCACTGTCGCATAAATCCGGATTTTGTCGGTGCAGTCCGCGTCGTCCCCCGCGTCCTTTTGCACGGCGCATACAGCGGTTGTATCACTAAGTGCAATATCCGATAATGAAAGCGTGACCGAAATCCCTTTCGGCGTGTCGATGCAGACGGACGAAATGCGCTGCCCTGTCAACAGCATACGCGCGGCAGCCTTTGCCGCTGCTGCCGCGCAGGTTCCGGTCGTGTACCCGCATCTTAGCTTTTTATGGTTTTTATAAACATATTCTTCCATTGGAATAGAACTCCTCCCATGAATAAAAAGCAATAAACAGTTTACATGCAACCGCTTAAAAAAGTTGCAAGAGAAAGCCGCAGTATGATAAAATTATAGATACTTATAAAAAATGTGCAAAATGGCTTTTTTATATGTAAAAATAAATAAAAGCCGAACACCCCCAAAGGAGGATATCATAATTACCATGAAAAAAAAGCTATTACTTATGGGAAACAACAAGCGTCTCATAACGGATTTTTTTATGCAGCTTGATTTTTATTTTGACTGCGCAAGCACATCTCTTATCGCATCCGATTTGAGAATACATTATCAGTTTTTTCACCCGGATGCAATTGTTTTTTGTATGCAGGCGGAAAGCAGAGACAATATAAACAGTGTGACAAAGTTTGTGGAAGGCGCACCCAAAAATGATAACGTCCCTTTCGTTGTGATTGCAGACGGCGGCGACTATGAATTTTTATGCAAAATGCCGGGAGGAAGGGCAGACCTTCGCATTGGTCCAAGTGCCACTGCTTCTGAAATGCAGACGGAAATCAACAATATCATCCTCCGCCATAAGAGCGAGAAATTAGACGGGACAAAAGCAGAGCCTGTACTTAACGATACGCTGGACACGCTTTCACAGCTTGACGAGCAGCTAAAAAAGCTGGAAAATGGCGATTTGGATGTCAGTTTACCCGCAAGCCTGCTGTCAAGAGTTGCGCGTCCCCGAATTCTCGTCGTGGACGATTCTACGATTATCCATAAGGCAATCAAGGGCTATATCGAGAAGGATTATGACATTTCCACGGCGATAAACGGAGCAGCCGCCCTGCGATTTCTTAAGACAAAGGAAGTCAATCTGATCCTTTTGGATTATGAAATGCCGGAAATGAACGGAGCGGAGGTGTTAAAAGCGCTGCGGGAAAATCCGCTTACGGCATCTATTCCCGTCATCTTTTTAACCGGAGTAAACGATACGGCAAAAATTCAAAAGGTTCTGCGCCTCAAGCCGGACGGATACCTTTTAAAGCCGATTGATAAAAATGTACTGCTCAGTAAAATCAAAGAAATATTAGGATAGGAGTGATACATTATGGGCAGCAGCAATGAAAAAGAAAAAGAAAGAGAGCGGGAACGGGATAAGGAGGTTAAACTGACGGATTTATTTGACGTTGACATGCTCCAGCGTATGCAGGACGCGTTTTCCAACATGACAGGGCTTGCCGCCGTCATTACGGACGCAAACGGCGTGGCGGTCACAAAGGGAAGTAATTTTACCGATTTTTGCGCCCTGTATACGCGTGCAAATCCCATCGGATGTCTGCGCTGTCAGGAGTGTGATAAGTACGGAGCGGAGCTTGCGCTGCGCAGCGGTGCGTCAATTCCGTATTACTGCCATGCGGGACTGATGGATTTTGCCGCTCCTATTATGGCAGGGAAACGCATGATTGGGTGCTTTGTCGGAGGGCAGGTGCTTACGGAGGCGCCCGATATTATCAAGGTCATGCAAAGCGCGGGAGAGTTGAAAATTGATTTGATTAAGTACCTTCAGGCGGTTATGAAGGTAAGGATTTTAGATAAGGATACGGTTGACAGACATGCCAGCTTTTTATATACGCTGACAGACATTATCTCCAGTATTGCCTATCATAAGTATAAAATGGAGGAGGCAAACATTGAGATTGAAAAAGCGGCAAACATGAAGTCGGACTTTCTTGCAAACATGAGCCATGAACTTCGGACGCCGATGAACGCGGTAATCGGGATGACGGAAATGGCGCTGCGCAAAGACATGTCAAGCGACGTCAGGGAATACTTAAACCAAATCCGGACGGCCGGAAAAACGCTTCTGACCATTATCAATGATATTCTTGACTTTTCCAAGATTGAATCGGGGAAAATGGATATTATTGAATCAGAGTTTGAGCCGCTGTCGCTGATTCATGATATTTCTACCATTATGGTGACAAGGATTGACGCCAAGGAAACGGAACTTTTAATAGATATTAATCCCAAGATGCCGAGCATGCTTTACGGTGACAACAATCGGATTAAGCAGGTGATTATCAATCTTGTAAACAACGCTGCCAAATTTACAAAAGAAGGTAAGGTAGCGTTAAAGTTCAGCTACAGGCGAAGAAGCGAGCGTTATATTGATTTCATGTTCAGCGTGGAGGACACGGGAATTGGCATCAAGGAGCATGATTTGGATAAAATTTTCCAGTCCTTCCGGCAGGTTGACAGCAAAAGAAACCGCAATATTGAGGGCACAGGGCTTGGGCTTGCCATATGCAGACAGTTGATTTCTTTAATGAACGGCAGCCTTTCCGTAAAGAGCGAGTATGGAATAGGCTCCTGTTTTTCGTTTGAAATCCCTTTAAAAATTGTGGATGAAGAGCCATGTTTAGTGATACAAAGTCCTAATCCTCCGCCTGCGTTTGGGGTTCTTGAAAATGAGTATGCGGACAGCCGTTTAAAGTCGGATATGCGCAAGCTTGGCATTCCGTATACGAGGATTGAAGACATTGGAGACATTGAGGCGGTGAAGGACTGCATTCTGCCGGTCATGGAAGAACGTCCGTTTTTGTTTGTGGATAAGTCGGCGCTCAGTGATGAGCTGCTTTTGTTTGTGGAAAAAAATCCGCGGCTTACAGTTGTTTCCGTTAATTCATACAGTTACTCGTCAGACAGTGATTTACCCAATGTGATGTTTGTAAAGAAGCCGGTGTCCGCAATGATGATTACGGCGATTTACAATAATGAGGAGTATATTGACGAGCACATGGGGGATGCCATGTATGACTTTATGGCAGAGTCGGCGAAGGTTCTGATTGTAGATGACAATACGGTCAATCTTACAGTGGCGGAAGGGCTTTTGGAGCCGCTTGGAATGGAAATTGATACGGCGCTTAGCGGAGAGGAAGCGATTGAGAAGATTTCCAAGACGTCTTATGACTTGATTTTAATGGATCATATGATGCCTGAAATTGACGGTGTGGAGACAACGCGCATTATCAGACGGTTCCACAATGAATATGATAATGTGCCGATTATTGCGCTGACAGCAAATGCGGTGGGCGGCGTGAAAAATATGTTTCTTGAGGAAGGAATGAATGACTTTATTGCAAAGCCAATTGAAGTGCATGTGCTGATGAGTAAGGTAAAGCAATGGCTGCCGAAAAATAAGATTACAAAGGGCGTCAAAAGAGCGTCGCATACCCAAAATACGTTTCCTCAAATAGAAGGAATTGACGCTGCGGCGGCAATCAGAATGCTCGGCAATGAAGAGGTATTTTGGTCAATCTTAAAGGATTACTGTAGGATTATCCCGCAAAAGATTGAAATAATACGGGAGTATTATGATACGGAGAACTGGAAAGGCTATACCATCGAGGTACATGCGCTCAAAAGCTCATCGCGTCAGATTGGCGCGACGGGGCTTGCAAAGAAGGCGGAGCTGCTTGAGCAGGCGGGAAACGAGCTGGACATCGAAACAATACATGCCGATACAGGGGCGGCGCTTGACGAGTATCAACATTATTATGAAATTCTCAGCCCCTATTTTACGGAGGTGAAAAACGAAGCGACGGAGGAATTGACGCAGGATATTTTATTCGAGGTATTTTCGGAAATCGAAAACGCGATTGAGGAGCTTGACACGGATTTACTTGAGGAGGCGGTTCACAGGATCGGATTCTATAAACTTGACGCGGTGCATTCGGAATATTATAATAAGATGCGCAAGGCGGTTGACGATATGGATGCGTACGCCTGTGAGGATATTATGAAAGAATGGAAGGAAGCGCTCTCTGAATAAGAAGCGCGGTTGTGAAAAGAATATGCAGAAAAACAGATATGGGTTATGGCGCCTGTCATTGCTGTTGTGCGTGGCACTGTGCGCATTGGGGCTTGCAGGCTGTAAAAACAGTACAAACGGCACGGATACGGCAAAGTACAGTATTGTCTGCACAACGTTTCCGCAGTATGACTGGCTTCGGGAAATTATCGGTGAAAACACCGATTGTTTTTCGCTGACGATGCTGCTTGATAAAGGCGGTGATTTGCACAGCTATCAGCCGACTGCGGAGAGTATTGCGCGTATTTCATCAGCGGATATGTTTGTGTATGTCGGCGGCGAGTCGGATACATGGGTGGAGGACGCCCTGAACGGCGCGGTCAATAAGGATATGCGTGTTGTGAATTTAATGGACGCGCTCGGCGATAACGTACGCGAGGAAGAACTGGTAGAAGGAATGCAATGTGCTGTGGAGGAAGGCGAAAGCGGAGAGACGGAATATGATGAACATATTTGGCTCTCCCTGAAAAATGCCGTCTATCTGACAGGCGTTCTTTCGGATTCCGTACAGGAACTGGACGCCGAACATGCACAGGACTATGCGGCGAATGCGGCGGCTTATATCAGTGCATTGGAAGCGCTGGATCAGGAATACGCTGACGCAGTGGCAGCGTCTGAAAAGAAAACACTTTTATTTGCCGACCGTTTTCCGTTCCGTTATCTGACGGAGGATTACGGGATTCATTATTATGCGGCGTTTGCCGGCTGCAGCACCGAAACCGACGCGAGCTTTGAGACGGTTACGTTCCTGTCGGGAAAAACCGATGAACTTGGGCTTCACACGATACTGACAATCGAAGGGTCGGATCAAAAAATTGCCGAAATTATTCGGGAGAATACGCACGGCAAAAATCAGGAAATACAAACCGTTAATTCGTTACAGTCCATAACCGCAAAGGAGATTCAAGACGGATTTACTTATATAAAAGCAATGCGGGATAATTTGGAAGTTCTGAAAAACGCATTGAATTGAAAACCATGAGGAGAAAATTGAAAAAATGAACAGATTTGTATTGCGGCAGTCATTGATTTTGTTCCTGACAGCAGTCATTTGGGGGCTGGGTTTTATCGCCCAAAGCGTCGGAATGGATTACGTTGAGCCGTTTACTTTCACGGCATCGCGCAACGTTCTTGCGTTCCTTGTGCTGATTCCGTATATTGCCGTAGCAGACAAAAGAAAACAAAAAAATGACACAAGTGTCATAAATAAGCGTGCGTTATGGATCGGAGGCATATGCTGCGGCGTATGCCTTTTTGCAGCGAGCAGTCTGCAGCAGTTTGGCGTAAAATACACGACAGTCGGAAAAGCCGGGTTTATCACGGCGATGTATATGGTGCTTGTGCCGATATTCGGCATTTTTCTGCATAAAAAAGCAGGGTTAAAGGTGTGGGCTGCGGTCGCGCTTGCCGCACTTGGCATGTATCTTTTGTGCATCACCAAAGGAGAGTTCCGTTTAGAGCTGGGCGACAGTCTTGTGTTTGCCTGTGCGGTCTGCTTTACGTTTCATATCCTTACCATTGACCATTTTTCGCCCAAAACGGACGGTGTAAAGCTTTCATGCATTCAGTTTTTGGTGTGCGCCGTGCTGTCAACGCTGTCTGCACTGATATTTGAAAAGCCGGACCTGCGAAATATTGCCGCGGCAGGCGTTCCGATTTTATATGCAGGCGTCTTCTCAAGCGGCGTCGCCTATACCTTGCAGATTATCGGTCAAAAAGGCATGAACCCGACGGTAGCGTCTTTGATTTTAAGCTTGGAGTCTGTTGTTTCCGTGCTCGCCGGATGGCTGATTTTAAATCAGGCACTCTCGAGAAGGGAGATTTTGGGATGCATCCTTGCGTTTGCGGCAATCATACTGGTACAGCTTCCGGATAAAAAAGCGCACGCGCAGATTACTCAAAGTACCGAATAAATCCACGAAAAAACGGAAGCGCCGAAAACCGTCAAAATACCTGCCACTGCAATGGAAAGGCTGCTCATGGCGCCTTCGATTTCGCCAAGCTCCATTGCTTTTGCGGTGCCGATTGCATGTGCGGAGGAACCAAGTGCAAGCCCTTTTGCAATCGGTTCCTGAATGCGAAACAGCTTCAATACCGGTTCGGCAAGAATATTTCCCAAAACCCCTGTTACCACGATAACCAAAACGGTAATATTGACATATCCGCCAAGCTCTTCCGAAACGCTCATTCCGATTGCCGTCGTAATGGACTTTGGCAGAAACGTCACGAATTCCTGCTGGTTTAGTCCAAACAGCAGCGCTAACAGCAGCACCGTGACAAGGCTTGTCAGCACGCCGGATACAATGCCCGCAGCAACCGCGGCAAGATTTTTCTTTAACAGCGTAAGCTGCTCGTAGAGCGGGATTGCGAGACAAACCGTGGCAGGCGTGAGAAACCAGCTGATATATTTTGCGCCTAGATTGTAGGTATCATAATCCACATGCGCCGCTAAAAGTATAACGATTGTGACGGCAATGGAAATGAGGAGCGGGTTAAACAAACCGCTGTGAAATTTTTTTTTGAGCCATGCTCCAAACATATACGCGAGCAGACTGATTGTTGCGCCCGCAAAAATAGAAGTCTGCATCAATTCATTCATTATTTTTGTCCTTTCCATGTCTGATGATTGCCTGCGAAACCCTGCCGCTCACCGCCATGACCGCGACAAGCACGACAACCGTGATGACCGCGACAGGCACAAGCATTGGCTGCAGAACGTTCCAGGACGCCATAAGCCCCACGCCCGCCGGAATAAACATCACCGGCATCGTCTCAATCAGAAATTTTCCCGCGTCACGTACTGCTTCCAGCCTGATAATGCCTGTTACAAGGCATGCAAACAAAATTGCCATGCCGTAAATGCTTGCCGGTACCGGTAAAGGCAGCACTGCTTTTAGGATTTCTCCAATGAACGAGATGGAAAGAATGATTGAAAACTGTTTTAAGTAGTTCAATGTAAAACACACTCCTGTTCTGATAAATTATTCTTGTGAATAAAGGCTGACAGAAGGCTTTGCAAGATAAAATCCCTGTCCAAAGTCAGCGCCAAGCTCTTTTGCAGTATTGTATTCCTCTACTGTTTCAATTCCTTCTGCAATTACCATAATATAGTTTTCATGGCAATACTGGATCATACCGCGCACAAGGGACTGTGTAGCCGAGTTATTGTGAATATCACGAATGAGCGCCATATCCAGTTTAACGAAATGGAAGTTAAAGGATACCAGCATATCACTGTTGCTGTATCCGGAACCGTAATCATCAAGCGCAATTGGGATATTCCATTTTGCGCAAAAGGCGCGTTTGATACTGTCAATTTCAAGCTCGCTCTTCGTGTTTTCCGTAATTTCCATAACAACCCGTCCGAGTTTATCTTCATACATTTTTTCAATTAACGACCATTCATCGGCAGATAAAAGCTGATTTGGAATCGAGTTGATAAAAACGCGCGCGTTATCATCGCTGCGGACCTGGTCAAAAAACTCTTTCAGTGCATGAAACCATGTAATGCGTTCAATTTTGTCAAGCTTCGCTTCCGCCTGTGCCACGCGCAGAAGCTCCTCAGGTTTACGAAGCAGATCGGAAATCGGACGCATCAGTGCCTCGTAGGCAAAAACCGTGCCGTTTTTCAGGGAAATAATGGGTTGGAATACATACTTAATGGACTCATATTTAATCAGTCTGTTCAGCTCGCCTACGCCTTGTACAAGAATATATTCTTTGAGATACCGTTCTTTATTGTAAGCCTTAATGCTTCCCTTAGACGATTTCTTTACTTCATACATCGCAAAATCCGCATACTTTAAGAGATCCGGATAATTGGTGCCGTCCTCAGCATAAAATGACATTCCGGCAGATGCGCTCATATTCAGCTCAAGACCGTCAGGAAGCAGCAGCGTTTCCTGCAGCAGCGCGTTGTGAATATCTGTCAGTGTGGCAATCAGCGTTTCCTTGGGTTCGTCATATAAAAACATGGTAAATTCATCACCCGCAAGTCGTGCAGAATAGCTGTTTTCCGGCATTCGGCGCTTTAGCAGATTGGAAAGCGTACAAATATATCTGTCACCTATTTCGTGCCCATATGTATCATTTGTGTATTTCAGATTGTCAAGATCCCAAATGGAAAGCAGACCATTCGTACAATGCCCTTCATCAATCATATATTTCATTTTGCGTGCAAATGCGCCGCGGTTATAAAGTCCCGTGAGAGCATCATAGTCGCGGTCATGCAGAATTTTCTGTTTTTCAAGTACACTCTCTGTAATATCTGAAATAATTATCAGTGTATTTTGATTGGTGGACTGCTGTTTGATATCCAGCCATTTATCCTCACAATCAGGGCGGTGATAACGGAACAGATCGGCAGTTTCCTGACTGGGTTCAAAAAACTCCTGAAGTTTCTTTAATTTTCCCATAAATAGCAGTTTAGAAATATGATTATGTTCCCAGCCGGTATCAGGAATTTCCAGGATTTCAAAAAGCCGGTGTGTGCAGTAAACAGTTTCGTCATTTTTATCAAATTCGCATACGGCAAGCGAAATACCTGCTACCTCAATAATATCAGACATTTTATTGCCGACACGGTAAATGTAATCGTTTTGCTCTTCAATCGCTTTGGAAAGTGTGTCAAACTCGGAGATTCTTGTCCGCGGCAATTCTGAATTTCCCGGTGAAAGCTTGGGAATACTGCGGTTGAGAAGCCGTATGGGACGCATGAAAATGTGCGTAATAAAAAATGTACCCACAGCCGAAAGAAGGAGGGAAATGCTGACAGCTCCGGCAAGAACAAGCTTCAGGCGGTCTGATGGCGCATACAGCGTATCCGTGCGGACGATGCCGCATAAAACCCACTGCTGCTTGTGATAAGGAGACTGGGGCATATATAATCTGAGCGGTTTCATACAGATGCTTGTGGGCGCAGGAAGTGATTTCGTGTTAATATCATAAATTCCGTATTTTGCGTCGCGCACCTTTAGGGTAATTTGTTCACCGCTTTTGAGCATCGGATAATATGCATCATTTCCGATATAAATACTGGAAACTTTGGACATTGTTTCCGTTACGCCTAAAAGATAAGTGCCGTATGTATCAATCAGCAGGTGCTGGTCCGGCAAAAGTGACTTAAGATAGTTAAAACTAACACCAAAGCCAATCACGCCGTAAGGTTTATGATTCTCGTCAATGAGAGGAAGCGTGTAATAAATACAATTGTTGTTATCCTCATGGATAGCATTTGAAACAGAAAAATATCCAAGGTCATAAGCAGAACTGTCGGGATAAGCTTCCACACTGTCGATAACCGTCTGATAAAACGGGCAGGAACTACCTGTTTCAATTGTTTGGCTCCATAAGGAATCAAGTGTAAGCTGATAGTCATATAAAAGGCGCGTTGGTCCGGCAGCGACATAGACATCGGAATTATTCTTAGGGGTGTTATATGGATTTTGGTCTGTCAGATAAACGGCATCATGCGCGGCGCCGCTGCTGCCGTTCTCGAGTATTACAAAACATGCGCTGGTGGAAGAGGAGCGCATTGCGTTTAAAATATCAGGCGTAATATCAACCAAAAGCTGATTGCGGTTTTCGCTGCTTTTAAGATAGGATGCGATGTCTTGTTCCAACGTGGAGGCATTTTCCAATGTACGGTCGGAGACTGCATTGTAAAAATCCGTTAAATTGACAAAGCCGCCAAAATACTGTTCCAGTGAAAAGGCGCTTGCTGAAACAGTGCGGTCAAGTATTTTAAATGTATTTTCATTCATGTCCTCAGGCATACCGCTCGTAATAAGAAAGCCTGCAAACACGGATGTTTGCAGCAGGATAATAAAAGTAAGCGATAACATAACATAATACTTTAAACTGATGCTGGTGAAAAAGTTTTTCAAGTAAACACGCCTCCTATTTACAGTATTGTTTTAATTCGGAACGGGTATGCGCATACCATTCCTGAAAATGCGCATCTGACAGATATTCATCAGGCGAAGCGCCTTCTTTAATTGCAGCGCGGTCGGCAATTGCAAGTGCAGGCATTGTCTGCTCAAGTATGCTTTTTGCCTGTGTGCCGCCGCAAAAGCCTGTAGGCTGATACATAATATACTTTTCCAACTGTGAAAGGGATGTCATGATCGTATCATTAATTACAGTATTTGAGGAATGGGTTTCTAAGTATGCGGACATGACGTCTGGTTTCGCTGCTTCAAGGGAAACCGGCATATAGCCGCTGCCTGCACAGAAACGAAGATTTTGTTCGCTTTGGGTAAACCATTTTAAAAATAGGACGCTTGCATATTCCTGTTCCTGCGTGGTTTTGGTAACAGCCATGCCGGCGCCCTGCAATACAGCGTAAGGAGCAGTATTTTCAAAATTGGGAAGCGGCAGAACCATACATTCAATAGGGCAGGCTGTACCGTCAGGCAGTACTGTTTTGCTTGGAAAGTATGCGGCGCCCGCTGAAGAACATACCAAAGCGGCAATTTCCCCGATACGCATATCATCACTCCGGAAAGTTCCTACCTGGCTATAGTATCCATTTATATAAGGAATATAAAAATTATCCCAAATTTTTTGCATGGATTCCTGGTCAAAGTCAAGTGTAACCTGGTTTCCGGAACCGTTGAACAGTTCATGCCCTAGCTGGGAACTGCCAATAATGGCATAGTTGGCAAAGGCATCGCGTCCGAAAAATGCCTTTCCTTCCGACCATTCATAGTACTGTTTTGCAGTTTGGGCAATCCCTTCCCATGTTGATAAGGAATCGATGCCTGTGCCTGTATCCTTTGCAAACTGATCCCAAACTGTTTTATTAAGCATCAGTACTTCGGTTGACTCTGCAACCGGAAAAATCTTCCATGATTTGTTTGGTCCGATGCATCCGGCATCCAAAAAACGCCGTACATACATAAGCTTTTCGTCTTCGGTGATGTATTTGTCAAAATCAATCAGTTCCACCTCGCTCTCAATTGAAACGGCGATATCAGGATAACATTGAAAGACGTTTGGCAGTTCACAAGAGCCTATTTTTCCCAATGCAGAATCCCACAGCGCCTGTTCAAGATCATTTGCAGAGCTCATGCTTTGCGCCATTACAATAATACCGTTTTCACGTCCGGTCGTATTGTTGAATTCTGTAACCAGTTCATCAAATTGAGATGCAACATGACCGCTGTAATAATGCCAAATGGTTATGACCGTCGGATTATCCTGGGATAGCCCGTGATGATTGTCGCTGCATCCAAAAAGAGTAAGAGATGCCAAAATATAAATCCATAAAAAGAAACTTGCTTTTTTCATTAGCCAATTAATTCCTTTTGCATTTTGTAAAGCCATTTTCATCAAGTATAACACAGAATACCAAACGGAAAAACAAAAATATGAAAAATATTCCTGTACGGAATCTATTGCCACTGCTGCCACAAATTTGATATAATGCTAACATTGACTTAAAAAATCAAAGCAAAGAGCAAGGGGGCTAATTGGATTAATGATCGGGATTAGAAAAACAAAAAAGTATATTTGCGCAGTAGTTCTGTTTTTTGCTGCAATTCTTATGACAGTACATGTGGATGTGCATGCAAATGAGAACAGGGCGCTTGATATGGAATTTGCAGTATACGCTTCAAGTCTGCTTTCGGACAAGACGACAATATCATATACTGCTTTGCTGCCGGAACTGCCCGCAAGCGATGACGGCATGCTTTATTTATTTGAGCTGCAGCCAAGCGAATATGCGGTGTCTCTGACAGCAGTGCCGGTTGCATCTGCCAAGGCATCCACAGCGCCTGCTTTTTCGGTTCCTTATACGGAGGCGAGGCTATATACAAAGCTTGGACTTGCTGTAAAATCAGGCGGTCAGAATGTGCTGGTTGCACATCCGCAGTATATTGCAAATCCAGAGCTTTTAGCGAAGTATACAAAGCCAAGGACAGTAAGACCATTAAAATCTGAACAGGGAAAAGAATTCTGTAATTTGAATCTTTCCGGAAATATTAACGGCGTTATTGCCGGAAATTATACAACAGTCCAAGTGATGAATACAGGTTCAGACCCGGTTGTTACGAATCCGTATGCGAGGGCGGAAATACTGTCTGCGGATGCGTATCCGGTAACTCCCAGGTACTATATGCTGAATGCTTCCGAGCCTCAGGGAATTGCCGCAATTACGGCAGAGTTAAAGTTGTGCGCGCTGAGTGCAACGCTTGAGAATTTTATTATCGGAAACGAAGTGAATATGCGTACATGGAATTATATGATGTGGACGGATTGGGATACGTATGTCAGAGAGTATGCGCAGGCGTTTCGTGTTTCTTATAATGCGATTAAAAGCCAGAATGCAAATGCGCACGTGTTTGTATGCATTGACCAAAACTGGGACAGAAACCGCCGTGCGGGACATAGAGAGTATTATGAATACATGGATGGAAAGGACTTTTTGGCAAAATTCAATGCAATGATTGCAAGCGAGGGAAATATCGACTGGGGTGTGGCGCAGCATCCTTATCCGGTGCCGCTTACATATGCGAAGTTTTGGGATATGTCGGAGTGCAGAAACGGTGCGTATATGATGGAGCAGATTACATCGGGAAAAATGCTGAGTTTTCAAAATCTGTCGCTTCTTACCGATTTTCTGAAAAAGCCGGAATTGCTTAGCCCCTTTGGCAATGTAAGGCATGTAATCCTGAGCGAAATCGGAATCGTGAATGCGCAGGGTGATGACATTCAGGCGGCGACGATATGTGCCACGTATGCGGCAGCAAAGGCAAATCCTTATATTGAAGAGATTATTTACCTGCTTGCGCTCAGTGAGCCGGGCATTGATACAAGGCTTGGCGGACAGGCACAATCTGCATATGACAGTCTCGGCACCCCTGAAGAAACAGTATATGAGGCTTGGGCAAAGGCGGTAATCGGTATTAGTGACTGGTCCCAGGTTCTTTGGTAAACCGCAGTAGGGAAAATCGTCGCAGTCAGGCGGCGATTTTTTTCTTGCACGATATGCGGACAAAAGCTATACTAAAGAGCGGAGGATTACGGCATGGGTAAAATAGATAAGAATAAACAATTAAAAAGAACCTCCCTTCTTGACACGGCGTTTGGATTGTTTACAAGCCGCGGGATTCATAATACATCAATATCAGACATTGTGGAACGCGCAGGCGTGGCGAAGGGGACGTTTTATCTTTATTTTAAAGATAAATATGATATTAGAAATAAGCTGATTGCCCACAAGGCAAGCGAAGTGTTTCGGAAAGCGGACGCGGCTTTGCAGAAAGAAGATTTTTCGGCATTTGAAATCAACAGGGTGTATGAGGAAAAAGTTATTTTTCTTGCAGACAATATTATGAACCAGTTTGCAAAAGACACGACGCTGCTTCGCTTTATTTCCAAGAAGCTGGACTGGGGAATGTTTCGGCATGTTATGACAGGTACAGGAGATGACGGCGTGGACTGCTATGATATTTATGGTGCGGTTTTTCAGGAAGATGATGACAGATACGAAAATCCGGAAATTATGGTTTACATGATTATAGAACTCGTCAGTTCGGCATGTTATAATGCAATACTTGTAGGTCAGCCCGTTCCGATTGAGGAGTTAAAACCTTATATTTTTAGAACGGTGCGTCAGATTATGCAGTCCCATTTGATAGAAAAATAACAGGATAAGGATTAAAAAAATGAAGAACAATACACAACATAAGCTTACTTCATATTTAACAAAATACCGGTTAATCACGGATGGCTCTTTTGGAACTTACTATGCGGACAAGTATCAGACAAATGAGATGCCCGAGCTTGCAAACAGCAGTCAGGATGAAACGGTTTGGGAGCGGGTTACTGCAATTCACAGGGAGTATATAGAAGCAGGGGCTGTATTGATTCGCACAAACACCTTTGCTTCCAACACAGTGCTTTTAGGTATGGATTGTGACGCAGTGCAGGAAAATATAAAACAGGCCGTACGTCTTGCAAAGTCGGCGGTGCAGAAGTGTAAGACCCAAGAGGAGCGCTTTATTGCAGGAGATATTGGACCGATACCGATTGATGCACAGTACCGGACGGAAGATGCAGAAAAAGAATATTACAGGATAGGAAGAACCTTTTTGGATTTGGGAATTGATATTATTAATTTTGAAACATTCCCGGATCTTGTGCAGATTATGCCGGCAATTAAATTGTTAAAAGCGGATGCGGCACGGGAAAACAGAGCGCTTTTTATTATGGTGCAGTTTAGTGTCAATCAATTTGGCTACAGCGCCGGCGGAGTGAGTGCAAAGCGGCTTCTTTTACAGGCGTCCCAGTGTTTGGAAATTGATGCGGCAGGCTTAAACTGCGGAGTCGGTCCCGGGCACATGGAGCAGATTATCAGTGCGGCTGACATGGGCGGATTTGGCAGCAAACATTTTATTGCGCTTCCCAATGCAGGTTATCCAAAGCGTGTGAGAAATAAAATCTGTTTTCATAATCATCCGGAATATTTTGCGGATAAAGAAATCAGGATTTCTGATTATTACGGCGTGGATATAGTCGGCGGCTGCTGCGGCACAACACCGGAGTATATCCGTATTTTATCCCAAAAGCTTGAACGGACGAAAAAGCCCCGTGTGAAAATCAATGCGGAAAAAGAGCAAATAACGGTGCATGCCAAAGACCATGCATTTTTTAAAAACAGGACGCCAGGCAAGAAGCTGATTGCGGTGGAGCTTGCGCCGCCTGTAGGGGCAGATGATGAAAAAGTGATGGACGCGGCGCACTTCTTAAAAGAATTGGGCGTGGACGTATTAACGTTTCCGGATTCTCCTTCGGGACGTACAAGGGTAGACTCTGTGCTGATGGCGCAGAAGGTGCATCGTGAGACAGGCATGTGCGTAATGCCGCACATCTGCTGCCGCGACAAAAACGCGATTGCCATGCGTTCCACTTTTTTGGGAGCGCATATTAATGATATTTATAATTTCCTTATTATAACAGGCGATCCGGTGCCGACGCTGGTTCGTCAGACGACAAAAGCAGTTTTTAATTTTGACGCGGTAGGTCTTATGAATATTGCGCGCGATATGAATGAGGAAAATTTTCAGGCAGCGCCGATTACCTACGGTGGAGCGATTAACCAGGGAAGGGTTAATCTTGATGCCGAGATTGCGCGCGTTCACAAAAAAATGATGGCGGGCGCATCGTTTTTTCTGACGCAGCCCGTTTTTGCGGATGAAGCAATAAACAGGGTACGGAAAATAAAAGCGGAGACAGGGGCGCGTATTTTATGCGGAATTATGCCGTTAATCAATAAAAAAAATGCCCTTTTTATGAAGAACGAAATTGCTGGAATCGAAATACCCGACGAAATCATAGACCGGTATCCTGAGCATTCCGGACGTCAGGAGGGGGAAGCGGTTGGAATTGAAATTGCCGCAGAGGTGATTGCAAAAACAGACGATTTTGCGGACGGATATTATTTTGAGTTTCCGTTTAACCGTGTTTACATGCTCAAACAAATTTTGAGCAAACTATAAAGTAAATAGAAAAACAACCGATAAATTAGATATAAAAGTAAAAATTATTTGCTTTCAAATAATCTGATACACTTTATGTACATCAAATATGATACGTTCAAATAAGAAAGGAGGAGTCTTATATGCGTATAGATGCATACAATCAAATACAGCAGATTTATGGAACAAAGAAGTTAAACAAGGCAGAGGGGAAGAAAACGACAAACACATCTTTCCGCGACCAGCTGATTTTGTCATCAACCGCAATGGACACCGCCATAGCAAAGCAGGCAGTAGCAAATGCGCCGGATGTAAGAGAGGACTTGGTGGGTTCTATAAAGCAGCAGATTGATAATGATACCTACGAGGTTGACGCTGATGATTTCGCAGGAAAACTGTTGGAAAAGTACAACGGTTTATTTTAAGGGAGGATTTAGATAATAGGTGGCTAGCTTATTAGAAAATTTAATTGAATTGCTCGACAAGGAAAATGAGGAGTATGAAAAACTCGTAGTCCTTGCCGAGGATAAAACTCCCACAATTGTAAAGGGAGATGTGGAAAGCCTGTCAAAAATCACGGAGGATGAACAGGAAATCGTAGGCAGAATCCAGGGGATGGAGAAGCAGAGGATAAAAGTTCTGGCTGATGTTGCCAACGTAGTAAACAGGGATGTTGAGACATTGAAACTAATAGACCTGATTCAGATGCTCGAAAAGATGCCCGATCAGCAGAAAAAGCTGCGGGATGTGCATGAACGTTTGAAACAGACCACGGAAAAGCTTAGGGAAATTAATGACAAAAACCAAATGCTTTTAGCAGATAAGCTTGATATGGTCGAATTCAATCTGAACATGATAAGAGCGCTGAAGTCTGCGCCGCAAACAGCCAATTATACAAGAGACGCATACACGAACGGAGAAGTGCTTGGTATCTTTCATGGTGGTTTCGACGCAAAACAATAACGACGAAACACGAGGTGAGATGCCATGTCTTTATTTGGAGCATTATATATAGGGGACAGCGGACTGCGGACTTCACAGAATGCGTTGAACACAGTCGCACACAACCTTTCAAATCTAAACACACCCGGTTATGTCCGCCAGCAGGTGGCAAATACCGATACCACATACACAAATACGACCGGCAATAGAAAACTGCAGGTAGGCGACGGCGTTAAATACGCTGAGTGCCGTCACGTCAGGGATGCATTCCTTGACGCGACATACCGTGAGGAAAAAGGCCGGTACGATTATTATGAAAAATCATATGCAGCAATGACGGAAATCGAGGATATTTTGGGCGAGCTTGACGGAAAGGCGTTCAAGGGCTCTTTGGATGGGCTTTGGACGGCAATTGAGCAGCTTTCAACATCACCCAACGATAATACGTACATTTCGCTGTTCGTATCCAAAGCAGCAAGCTTTATGGAAAATGCAACGGCAGTATACAGCTCGTTTATAGAGCTGCAGGACAATTTGAACAGACAGGTTGTCAATGCCGTAAAAGAAATTAATTCTATTGGAAAGCAAATCCATGAGCTGAACAGACAAATTACGAAAATTGAAGTCGCAGGCGTGGAAAAGGCAAATGATCTTCGCGATAAGCGGGATCTGCTGATTGACCAGTTAGCCGGCTATGGAAATATATCTTACGAGGAGCAGCCAAACGGCATGGTGACCGTTCGGTTTAACCACAATGATTTCATTACGCAGAACGGCGTGTTTGAAATGGGAATGCTTGTTGATGAAGACACAGGTTATTCCACTCCTTACTGGACCCAGAATGTCAGATATAGTGTTGATGAAAAAGGAAACAGGATTCCGGATTATTCATCTGCAAAAGTATTTGACCTGACAGAGGAAATTTCAACAAAGAGGGATACGGATGTTGGATCGCTGCGGGCGCTTCTTCTTGCAAGAGGCGATCATGCGGCAAATTATACGGACCTTCAAACAGGTGTCTGCAGTGAGCAGAAGCTGAAGGACTTAGGCATTAAAGAAGGTCAGTATAATGAAAATTATGGATTGAAATATTATAATGAACATATCGCGAATTCGCTTGTTATGAATATCCAGGCAGAATTTGACAATATTGTGCATTCCGTTGCGACCATTGTAAATCAGGTGCTTGCCGATGCGGCACAGTTGAATCCGCAGAGCGGTTATCTGCTGAATCCGGATGGTTCCCCCATGCAGCTTTTCTTAAAGAGCGAGACGCCTGCGTACGAGAAAGTTGTGCTTACAACGGCGCAGGAGCAGGAGCTTCGGGAACAGGGAGCAAAGCTTGTACAGATTTATGATAAAGACGGGAAGCCGATTGCACATACATTTTGGAAATATAATGAAGAGGACGCGGACAGTCCTTACTCCCTTTACAGCTGCATGAATCTTAAAATTAATGAGAAGCTGGTTCAGATGCCTTCTCTGCTCGGATTTAAGAAGGAAGATGATTCCGTTGACTACAATATCGGAGCGGATCTGATTAAGGCTTTTCAGGAGAATACATTGTACTTAAATCCGAACGCCACAGCAAAAAGTACATTTGAAACCTGCTATGATGACCTTGTGGCACAGGTGTCAAATTCGGGTTATGTGTTCCATCAGCTTGCCGAATTTCAGCAGCTTGCAGTTGAGAATGCGGACAATGAACGCCAGACGGTTATCGGCGTATCCTCAGACGAGGAACTGGAACATATGATTATGTATCAGAATGCTTATAATGCAGCAAGCAGATACATTACGGTAATCAACAGCATGCTTGATACGCTGCTGAGCGTAGGCGCATAGCATAAAAGTCAGGACGAAAGGGGAAATATAAATGCCATCTACATTTTTAGGCTTAAATACTTCATATACAGGCTTGGTAGCGTCAAACGCATCATTAAATACGACTGCCAACAATATTGCAAATATTCAGACAAAAGGATATTCCAGGCAGCAGGTCAATCAGACGGCAGCAGAGGCAATGCAGTTTTTTGCAACATACGGATGTGTAGGCGCTGGTGTTGATATTCTTGGCGCAGAGCGCGTACGTGATATTTTTTATGACGAAAAATATTGGGCAAACAGCTCAAAACTCGGAGAAATGGATAAGAAGTGGTATTACTGTAATATTATACAGGAATACATGAAAGATCAGAAAGGGACGAACGAGGTAAAGGGTTTTACAAGCATTTTCAGTGAGTATCAGAACACACTGTCCACACTGGCAACTGCTACAGACCAAAAGAACCACGCGCTTAATTTTATCGGCTCGGCAGGAAAGCTCTGCGAATATTTTCGGATTATGTATAATAATTTTCAAAAAATGCAGACCGATGTCAATGATGAAATCAAGATTAAGACGGATAAGATTAACAGCCTTTCCCAGCAGATAGCGTCATTAAACAAACAGATTAATACAATTGAAGTCAACGGGCTTGCCGTAGCAAACGATCTTAGGGATAAACGGGATTTGCTGATTGATGAACTTTCATCGGTGGTTGATGTTGAGTGTAAGGAAACGGAAATTCTTGATGCGCAAGGAAGATTTACAGGACTGCATGACTACAGTGTGAAAATCTGCGGAGGGCAGTCGCTTGTATCAGGATATAATTACAGACAGCTTGAGTGTGTGCCCAGGGCAACATGGCAGAAGGTCAATCAAAATGATGTGGACGGATTGTATGATGTGCGTTGGACAGACACAAATGAAGATTTGGGCGTCTGTGCGAAGAATACAGGAGGAGAGCTTAAGGGGCTTTTCGAGATAAGGGACGGAAACAACTACGAAGCATTTACCGGAAAAGTAACGGCAGTCAACACACTGGATAAGAGTGTGACGGTCCGGGTAACGGATGAATATTTAAAGAGTATGTCAAAATCTACGCTGCCGCTGACAGATGGCCGTATTATGCTTGGCGGGGAATATTACTACTATACTGATTATGATTTCAGAATAGACGATGACGGAGAGTGTTATTATACGTTTAATTTATCGCAGGATAAGTCAAAAAATCCTGTGGCAATTACAAAGGATCTGATAAAACAGAGCGCGTCAGTGGGTCAAAAGGTAAATTATCAGGGTATTCCCTATTATATGGAGCAGATGAATGAGTGGGTGCGTGATTATGCGTACAACTTTAACAAGATTTATGATGTGGAAGGTGCGACAGACTGCAACGAGGAACTGACAAACGGCGGAATTTTCTACACTGGTACGGACGCCCATAAGGGAACACAGTATGCGTTGGATGTAAAAATCGGCGCTCAGGAATATAATTCCGCAGCACAGACCGGTTATTTCAACATTACTGCGGGAAACTTCAATGTGCTCAAAGAACTGGAAGACGACCCGAGCAAGATGGGTACGCATACGGTTGAGACGGGCGGTGTGGCAAAATACGATATTATACACAATCTGCTTGACTTGGCATCGAATAAGGAGAAGATGACATTTAGAGGCTGCTCGGCAAAAGAGTATTTGGAATGTCTTTTGGGGGATTCAGGTTTGAACGCGGAAAGTGCGTTAAGCTTCCAAAATCTTTATGAGAATATTAAAGAGTCAATTGCAAACAACCGGTTCTCAATCAGCGGCGTTGATGAGGACGAAGAGGGTGCAAATATGATTAAATTCCAAAATGCGTATAATCTTGCAAGCAAGATGATATCCGTATTAAACGAGTGTTATGACAAACTGATTAATGCAACCGGAGTATAATGTGTAAAATAAATTTTTCACAAACGAACTTGTTCGTTTTGCAAATATTGTGCATAGGGCACAAATTCGCAGACTGAGAATGGGGCAAGGTTATTAAAATGGAGGGTAAACAGATATGGCAATGCGAATTACCACAAAAATGATGCAGAATACATCTATCAGAAATTTGAATGTCAATAAACAGCGTCAGGAGCAGCTTACAAATCAGATGGCGACGGGTAAGAAAATTACGCGTCCTTCGGATGATCCCGTAACGGCAATCCGTGCACTGAAGCTGAATGCGTCGCTTGACAAGATAGATCAGTATTATGAGAGAAATTCCAAAGATGCGAGAAGCTGGCTTGACTTGACGGATAAGGCGATTGACACTGTGGCGAATATTCTTGGCGGTGACGACGGAATGCGTGCGCTGATTACACAGGCAATTAGTGAATATAATGAGAAGAAGGATATTAGTGCGATTGTCAAGGATCTTGTGAGCCTTGCGGAAGAAGTTTATTCCGTAGGAAACGCAGACAGTGCAGGCAGAACGCTCTTTACGGGATATAGAACAGACCTTCCGCTTGCGTTTATCGCAGATAAAACGGAACAGTATAAAATCACAGAGCAGTTTACAAATCTTGACTTAGATAAAATGACTTATGTGGGAACAGGCTGTCTTAAAGAGTTAAACGATGGAAATTTCAACTCAAAGGATCAGGCAACAAATGATTATCTGATGAATACTACAGAGTACGATGTGACCACAAATGAAATTTACCGTTTCCGCCTTGCGTATAAGAATACGGATGTTGTAAAGGAAAAAATGGTAGAGAAGATAGACCCGGCAACGGGAAGACCTGAAATCGGTCCGGATGGAAAGCCTGTTATGGAGGTTGCAAAAGATCCGAATACCGGTCAGACAATTTATGAGCCGAATATCAAATTTGAATTTGGCGACTTTGATAAGAAAAACGGCACAACAATTTATAGTATTAATCCTGTATATGATGACTCAGTTACGCCTCCGCAGCAGATTCCGACAAAAGACATTAAGTTCTTTGAGAGCGGAACAGAGGAAGCTTACATGACCGTGGTAAATGATCCGGATGCAGTTGTATACATTGCAAGCACAGGCGAACTTCTTCTTGGAAGCAATGTAAAACAGAATGTTTCAGAGCTTACGCATGATACGGAAATCCGCATCAGCTATGAAAAGACGAATTGGAAGAAGAATGATCTCGATCCGGTACATTACTTTTATACGGAGCGTAAACACGAGATACAGGATCGCTGGCTGGAATACAATAAGAACTTTTTGGAAGACCCTACGGCAAGCGGAAAGCAGATTATCGAGTATGATATTGGAAATAATCAGACAATCCGTGTCAACACGACGGCAGATGAGCTGTTTACACACGATATCGGAAGGGACATTGAAGAGCTGAATCGAATGGTTGATGATGCAAGTACCATTGAGGCGAATTTGGGCGTAATCAGTGATTTGATTGATTCCGGAAAATATGAAGGTGATGATTTAAAGCAGCTTGAGCTTGAGAAAGCGGCATTGGAAAAAGCAAAGACTTATACCAGAGATAAGGTAACTGCACGCTTAAAGGAGCTTTTAACAGTCTTTGACGGATATATTGAGAATGTCAGCACTGCAACGACGAACTGTGGTTCAAGAGGCAGCCGCCTGACGCTGATTCAGAACCGTTTAGGCACGCAGCAGACAAACTATAAAGAGCTTGTCAGTGAGAATGAGGATGCGGATTATGCGGAGCTTACCGTACAGCTTGGAAGCGTCAAGATGACTTATGAGGCAGCGCTCTCGTCAATCAGTTATGTGATGCAGACATCACTGCTTGACTATATTCGATAAATGACATAAAATATTACTGAAATGATGATTAGATTGAAAAATCTGCGCTGATGTTTGATTGCAGGATGTCGGCAGATGGAGGATGGTATGGTAGAAGTAAATACGAATGCATTTGGAAAAATTGTCATAGAGGATGATAAAATTATCCGTTTTGAGCATGGGATATTGGGATTTCCCGATTTGAAAGACTTTACGCTGATTTACAACATTGACAAAGGCATAGAATCAAGCATTAAATGGCTGCAGTCGTTGGATGAGCCGAATTTTGCAATGCCTGTTATGGATCCGAATCTTGTATTAGACGGGTATACTCCGATGTTCGACAGGGAACTTTTAAAACCTTTGGGAGGTAATCTTGATTTTGAAAACCTGGATTTGATGATGCTGGTGACAGTGACGGTTCCGAAGGATATTACACAGACTACGGTCAATTTAAAAGCGCCTATTATTGTGAATGTAGAGGAGCGTAAGGCGGTACAGCTCATAAGCGAAGATGACGCATACAGCATTAAATACGCAATCTATGACAAGATCAAGACAAAGAAGGCAGGTGAATAATATGTTAGCACTATCAAGAAAAAAGGGTGAGGCATTAATGATTAACAACGACATAGAAATAACGGTGCTTGACATAAAGGGAGAGCAAGTGAAGATTGGTATTTCAGCTCCCAAGCAGGTACCTGTGTACCGGAAAGAAGTATACCTGCAGATACAGGAAGCAAATAAGGAAGCTACAAATAATGCAGCGGCAGTGAAAGAGCAGCTGGCAAGTTTGTTTCAGTAGATGATTTGGCAAATCAGAAAGCACAAAAACACTACAAAATATTACAGAAAATGTTTATAGCAGCTATAAACATTTTTTGTTTTATAACCGATATAAACTATAACTGGACTTATAAAAGTATGCGTATATGCAAAGAAACATGGAGGTGAAAAAGCATGTATATAGAAACGATGAACACAGCAGTTAATACACCTGCTGCAGCGCCGGTAAGTACGTCAAGACCGGTAAACACAAGTACATCAAGACCGGTAGTGCAGGTTGATGCAGACAGTACTGTACGTGTGGAAACCACGGATGGAGAAAACACACAGGCACAGGAAAGCATAAATCAAAACTATAAGGCGGGTAAAGCAAATGCAAATGATAGCCGGACCGGAGAGGAAAAGAAGGCATCTGAGCATGAGAAAATTAAAAAGGCAATCAGTAAAATGAACGCACAGCTTCCAAATTCAGAGGTGAAGTTTGGAATTCATGATAAAACGGATCGTGTGACAATTAAGCTGATTGATCGGGAGACCAAGGAGGTTATCAGGGAGTTTCCGCCTGAGAAAACGCTTGACATGATTGCAAAATGCATGGAGCTTGCAGGAGTGCTTATGGATGAAAAGCTATAAAAACATAAAATCTATAAAGAAAAAGAAAGGATTGGGATGGGATTATGTCAGATAGAATGAGAATAACCGGTATGTATTCAGGAATGGATACAGAGAGCATTGTGCAGCAGCTTGTTGCAGCAAAACAGGTTAAGGTAGACGACCTTAAAAACGATCAGAAGAAGCTGGAATGGAAGCAGACAGCATGGCAGGACTTGAATGCAAAGATTTATAATCTGTACAGCGGCACGCTTTCAAAACTGCGTATGACAGGTAATTTTAAGTCAAAGAAAACAACTGTTTCTGATGCGACAAAGGCAACGATTAAGGCAACAGGCAGTGCAGTAAACGGAACACAGAGTCTTAAGATTAAGGAGATTGCGAAGTCCGGTATCCTGACAGGCGCGAAGCTTGATACGTCAATTAAGTATAAAGGAACAAACAGCATTACGGGTATCGACAGCTCCTTAAAAGGACAGAAAATCAGTGTTACGGCAAAGGTAAAGCTTGCAAAAGGCGACAAATACCTCAATGAGGCAGGCAATACAATCACAGCTGAGGGCGGCGAGGAAATCAATCAGACGACAGAAATAGAAATCACGGAAGGCATGACGATTAATGATTTCACTGAAAAGCTTCGTGATGCAGGTGTGAATGCAAGTTTTGATGAAAATAATCAAAGATTCTTTATCAGTGCAACAGATACAGGCGTGGAGAATGATTTCAAGATTGAGAATGTTGGCGGCGGAGATGCGCTCAAGCTGTTAGGGCTTGATACGACAGCCACATATTCAAACGGCTCAACAGCAATCAAAACGGCAGGGCAGGACGCAAAGATTGAACTGAACGGTTCAGAGTTTGTATCAGGCTCAAATACATTTAACATTAATGGTTTGAGTATCACCGTATTGGGCAAAACTGCTGATGATGAAGAGATTACGATTAATACGACAACAGATGTTGACGCTACATACAATGTAATCAAGGATTTCCTGACAGAATATAATGAGCTGATTAATGAGATGGATAAGCTCTATAATGCCGATTCTGCAAGAAAGTATAATATGCTTTCTGCTGATGAAAAAGAAGGAATGACAGACGAGGAAATAGAGACCTGGGAGGGCACGATCAAAGGTTCCCTTTTGAGAAAAGACACGCAGCTTGGTTCTGTTATGAATGCGCTTACAAATACGATGCTCGGCGGCGTTCAGGTAAATGGAAAGACACTGTATCTTTCGAACTTTGGCATTAAGACATTGGGTTACTTCAAGGCAAAGGATAATGAGCATCATGCTTATTATATTGACGGTGATCCGGATGATGAGAATGTTTCAAATGAAGAAGACCTTCTTAGGAAAGCGTTGCTTGAGGATCCGGACGGAACGGCAGAATTCTTTTCAGGATTGTGTAAGAATTTGTATAATTCGCTTGATAAGCTTATGGGTACGACAGATTACAGCAGTATCTATAAGGTATACAATGACAAGCAGATGCAGAAAGACTATGATAATTATACCCAAAGAATTAAGGAGGCTGAGAAGAAGCTTAGCGACTATGAGGACAGATGGTATGATAAGTTTGCGCAAATGGAGACAGCGCTTTCGAAGCTGCAGTCAAATCAGAGTATTGTGTCAAGCATGCTTGGCGGCGGCTGATAGATAGATTAATGGGATAGGGTGGAATATAAAGAAAGAGGGATTAGCGAATGCTGAAACAAAACGGATATGCACAGTACCAAAATGCTAAAATAATGACTGCTTCACCGGCGGAGCTTACGCTTATGCTTTATGAGGGTGCCATTAAATTTGGAAATATGGCAGTCGTAGCTATGGAAAATAAAAATCCTGCAAAGGCACACGAAAATATTGTAAGGGTAGAAAATATTATACAGAATTTCAGGGATACATTGGATAAAAAGTATCCGATATGGGAAGAATTTGAGAAGATTTACGTGTATCTTCTCCGTAGATGTCATGAATGCAACATAAAGAAGGACCCTGAAATTATGGAGGAAGTGCTAAAGCACATCCGTTCGATGAGAGACAATTGGAAGGAAGTCATGAAGAAGGTTGCTTCTGATAAGTCAAATCCTTCGGCACAGGCAAGAGTGGCAGGCGGACGAGGAAACGCGGCAGGATATACTGCATCCGCATCTGCAGCAAAATTGACAGGAGCTTAGAGAGGGAAGAGATATGACGGAAGACTATTTGCAAATTATGATTGAGAGTCTCGAAAAGAAAATTGATGTTTTAGACAGGGTGTTAGAGCTTGATAAAGAGCAGATTTCCATTGCCTTGGAGCAGCCATTTGATATGGAGAAGTATGATAAGTCAATGGATAAAAAAGGCACGCTGATTGATGAGCTGAACAAGCTGGATGATGGCTTTACCAGCACGTATGAGAGGGTGCGTGATGCAGTGCAGACAGACCCGGGCGCATATGCTGAAAAGATTCAGAGGATGCAGGATCTTATTCGTATGGCAATTGACAAGAGCGTGGCGGTAGAGGCGCAGGAGCAGCGTGGAAAACAGGCGATGCAGTCTGCCGTAAATTCAAAACGCAAAGAGATTCGGACCATCAAGGTCAGCAATGCAGCTGCAACACAATATTACAAAGCAATGAGTCGGATTAATAATGTGGATCCACAGCTTATGGATAGAAAGAAATGAACCGTTTATCGGTTCATTTCTTTTTGATTGTATGCACATGGGTATCCGAAGGCTGAAATGTTGCGGAATTGTAGATACAATTACAAAAATATGTTGACATTTTCTGTCAACTATACTATACTAAGTTTATGTAAAGAAGTTATTTTTTCTACATGGAAGTAGCTGTTTATCAATGAAATGCATTAATAACAGAAATTGAAGGGAGTGTTTTTATGTTAGTAAGGAACAGTTTGGAAACGGGAACCGCAGCATATGCAAAGCAGGCATCATCTGCAAATGAAAAGAAGGAGAGCGTGCAGGTAGAAAAAGCGCAGGAACCGGAAAAAGCAGCGGAGCTGACGCTGACAAGCCGTATCAGGCAGATTGCGGAAGAGAATATTATGTCATCAGAAAGTAATTTTATGGATGTTACCAAGGCGGAAGAGATGATACGTCAGGCAAATCAAAATATCCTGAGCCGGGCAGACGATGCAGTAAAGGTACAGTCAGGACAGACAGCGGCTGCCACGATAGAGCTGTTGAAATAGATATGGATATAATATTATCATAATATAAGGAGAGGCTGATTTTAAATCAGTCTCTTTTTACTTTATAGGAAATTACGTCCTATAAAGTAAAAAACCCTCCGGGGGATGCGCACTCCGCGCTAAGGAATATGGTTGCTAAGGGAAGATGCGTCTTCTCTATTTGGTCATTTGTGCAAAATGTATAAATAAAAGAAAAAACATATATTTTTCCGACAAAACATAAATTTACATAATTATTTGACGATATACCTTATAGAGTTTTTATAATTTCCGTAATTACGAAGGAATTATGGTGAAATAAAATAAGACAGTAGGAGATTAGAGAGAATGACAGCATTACCGATTTCAGTTTGTATGATTGCAAAAAATGAAGAACGGAATATAGAACAATGTTTAAAAAGCATTTCTCGATACGGGCTGGAAATTGTGGTTGCGGATACAGGCTCAACGGACCGTACAAAAGAGATTGCCATGAAGTACGCAGACAA
>CAMWNY010000002.1 GCA_947175775.1 uncultured Lachnospiraceae bacterium
ATATGATGAATCAAACGAAGCATATGACGAAGCGAATGAAGTATATGATGAATCAGGCGAAGCATATGACGAAGCAAATGAAGTATATGATGAATCAAACGAAGCATATGACGAAGCGAATGAAGTATATGATGAATCAAACGAAGCATATGACGAAGCGAATGAAATATATGATGAATTAGAAACAGTATATGATGAATCAAACGAACTATATGATGAGTCAAACGAATTATATGAAGATAAAGTAAATGAAACGTATGATGAGTCAAATGAACTATATGAATATGAAGTAAATGAAGTGTATGATGAGCCAGGCGAAGCGAATGAAATGTATGATGAATCAGGCAAAGTATATGATGAATTAGAAACAGTATATGATGATAACGAAGATGTAGATAATATGGAAGCAGTTTCTAGTGAAATAGAAGATATAAAAGAAGAAAAAGAGCTTGATCCGGAAGACGCAGAGAGCATTGCAGAGACTGCAAAGGAAGACGCTTTAAGAACGCAGGAAATTAAAATGAATACTGCGGATTTAAGCTCCCTTTCCGAGAGAATTGTGGAGACTGCAAAAAGAGAAACAACAGGTGCAAGGCGTGAGGAAATTCGCGAATTTACAATTGAGGAGCAGAAGCTGTTTGAAAACTTTGCAGTTACGAAAAAAATAAAAAAACAAATACTTTTTGCTTTGGAAAATATGACGCTTGCAGCATTTACTGGAAATGTAATTATCACAGGCGATACGGGAATTGATACCGTGAGAATGGCAAAGAATCTGATTCGTGAATTTCAGACAATCGATGCAAATTTCTCAGGAAAGGTAGCAAAGATTACCGGTGAAAAATTAAATCAAAAAAATTTAAAAGATGTCTTTGAGAAATTGAATAATGGTGGTATTATAATAGAGAAGGCAAATGGCATGACTGAGGAAAAGCTTTATGAGCTTGCAACATTTCTCAATCAGGAAAATCTCGGCATTGTCGTTATTATGGAGGACACGAAAAAAGAGATTACAAGGCTTTTGGAAAAACAGGCGATGATTATTGATTACTTTAACATCAGAATTGACTTGATGGAAATGGACAACAACGCGCTTGTAGCTTATGCTAGAAATTATGCATTGGCATTGGAATACTCCATTGACGAGTTGGGGATACTTGCCCTTTATACTAGAATTGCAAATATACAGAGCGGTAATCATGTGGTAACAAAGGATGAAGTAAGAGATATTATAGACGAAGCAATTTGGAAATCTAAGAAATCCAAAATTAAAAATTTCGTTGATGTGCTTTTTGCCAGAAGATATGACAGCGAGGATATGATCGTGCTTAAGGAAAGAGATTTCATGTAAAAATTGGGGGTAATTGTTTATGGCTGATACCGAAACAACAGTATTTATTTCAGAAGCAGACCAGTATGTATTTGGACAAGGGACTCATTACGAAATTTATAAAAAGCTGGGTGCGCATTTTTGTAAAAAAGGTAATAAGAATGGTGTATTTTTTGCAGTTTGGGCGCCAAATGCAAAAGAAGTGTATGTTATAGGAGAATTTAATGACTGGGATGAAAGCGCCGCTCCTATGGAAAGAATCGGTGAAATTGGTATTTTTACAACGTTCATTGAAGGTGTTAAAGAAGGGCAGATGTATAAATACGTGATTGTGCTTCCGAATGGCAATAAGCTTTATAAGGCAGATCCGTTTGCAAATTACGCGGAAATGCGTCCGGGTAATGCATCAAGAATTTATGATTTAAACCATTTTAAATGGGGCGATAAGAAGTGGATGACTGCGCGTGATAAGAAAGATATGAATAGTCAGCCCATGTCAATCTACGAGTGCCATATTGGTTCATGGATGAAGCATCCTGATGGAACGGAAGACGGTTTTTACAGCTATCGTCAGTTTGCTGACAGAATTGTTGAGTATTTAAAGGAAATGCCTTATACACACGTGGAGCTTATGGGTATTGCAGAGTTCCCGTTTGACGGTTCATGGGGGTATCAGGTAACGGGTTATTATGCGCCAACCTCAAGATATGGCAATCCGGATGATTTCAGATATTTAATTGATTTGTTGCATAAAAATGACATTGGTGTCATTTTGGACTGGGTGCCTGCCCATTTCCCAAGAGATGCGCATGGTTTATGCGAGTTTGACGGTACTTGCCTGTACGAGCATCCGGATAAGAGACTTGGTGAACATCCTGACTGGGGAACAAAAATATTTAATTACAGTAAAAATGAGGTGCGCAATTTCCTAATCGCAAATGCGCTGTTTTGGATTAATGAATTTCATATTGACGGACTTCGTGTGGATGCGGTGGCATCTATGCTCTATCTTGATTATGGCAAGAAGGACGGCGAATGGGTAGCAAACAAATACGGCGGAAATGAGAATCTTGACGCAATTGAATTCTTTAAGCACTTAAATTCCGTAATTCATGGTCAGCATCCTGGTGTAATGACGATTGCAGAAGAGTCGACAGCATGGCCGAAGGTAACGGCAAAGCCAGAAGATGACGGGTTAGGATTTTCATTCAAGTGGAATATGGGATGGATGCATGATTACTGTGAGTACATGAAGCTTGATCCCTATTTCAGAAAAGACAACCATTACAAACTGACGTTCGCAATGAGTTACAACAGTGCTGAGAATTATATTCTTCCGTTATCACACGATGAAGTTGTACATTTAAAATGCTCTATGGTAAACAAGATGCCAGGATTTGAGATTGACAAGTATGCAAATCTTAGAAACCTTTACACATTTATGTTTGGACATGAGGGTAAGAAGCTTTTGTTTATGGGACAGGATTTTGCACAGGAGCGCGAATGGAGTGAGGCGAGAGAGCTTGACTGGAATCTGCTTGCAAAACCATTAAACAAAGGTATGCATGATTTTATGGGAGCCTTGCTCAAGCTGTATAAGGAGAGTCCTTGTCTGTACGAGATTGATAATGACTGGAGCGGCTTCGAATGGATGAATGCGGATGACAAGGATAGAAGTATTTACAGCTTTGTGAGAAGATCAAAGAAGGGAAAGCAGCATATGCTTTTCGTTATCAATATGACACCTGTGGAATATCCGAAGTATCGGGTGGGTGTGCCAATGAATACACAGTATAAGCTGGTTATCAACTCAGACGATGTTAAGTATGGCGGAAACGGAAATAAGATTCCGAAGTCGCTTAAGGCAAGAAAGGGTCTTTGTGATAACAGGGAGCAGTATATAACATTTAAACTTCCGCCTCTTACGGCAGTGGTGTATACATTTTAATTTAATATGTTAGAGTTTAGGAGTTCGGTCATGTATCTTAGATATATGACCGAATTTTATTCCCACCCTAAAGTTTTTCCATAAACATTCCGACATATTTAATAGAAATCAATACAGTAACATAAAATATTTTATTCGGAAAGTATGGGGATTTTGTATGAATATTACGTTAGATTCACAAATCTCCACTACTGCACCAGCAGGCACCGAAAATAGTACTACAACTACATATAAACCGCAAACTGCAGCACAGGAAGTGCACAGTAAGGGGTTTCAATTAGACATCGCTGATAGAGTTATGGATAACGAGGCATATGGTCACGGATTGACCGCAGATGAAATTATGCAGCAGGCAGCTAACACAGACGTTAGTGTCCAAAAAGACTTTATGGTAGTGATGTCTAATTGCGTTTCCGGAGAAGACTTTCAAAAAATGCAGGAAGAAGGTTTTAACCCTGCAAATATTGATGTGGAAACATATGTAAATATTGTAGATA
Source organism: uncultured Lachnospiraceae bacterium (assembly GCA_947175775.1). Lineage (GTDB taxonomy): Bacteria > Bacillota > Clostridia > Lachnospirales > Lachnospiraceae > COE1. The sequence continues at coordinate 3,776 of CAMWNY010000002.1, forward strand.
AAATTAAGGTGACGCTTGCACAGGCAGGAGTGGAAGTTGCAGGCTATAATGATGATTTAGATGTTGATAAAATAGAGCAGATTACGGGAAGCAGGATAAATGCCGAAACCCTTGCGGACGATTTGTCAGATATGCTTTTAAAAAGTGACATTCCTGTCACAAATGAGAACATAGAAGCGCTTGTGGGCGCTATTATGGAAGCATCGGGAATCACGGATATTTCGGATGATGCCATAAAATATATGGTTGTAAATCATAAGACGCCAACAATCGAAAACATTTATAAAGCGCAGTTTTCAAGTACGGGAAATATGCAGCAGGCGCAGGGGTATTACAGTGAAGGAATTGCAGGCGGCGGAAGCTATTATGCGAAAAAAGCCGACAGCATTGATTGGAAGAACCTTGAGAAGCAGCTTGACTCTGTAATCAGTCAGGCAGGGCTGGATACGGATGAGAAAACCAAAAGCGCGGCATTGGAAAATGCCAAATGGCTTGTTGAATCGGGGATAGAACTGAATGTTGAAAATCTGACACTTGTGTCAGATTTGAAGGGATTGAAGCTTCCGATGGACTTGCAGCAGTTGGAAGAGATTTGCGTTACTGCATTGGAAAATGGAAAAACACCGACAAAAGCATTGATGACAAGAGAGACTTCCATTGCAGAGCAGGCAAAGGAAATTTTGGAGACTGTAGAAGGCATTTCGGATGAAGCAGTTCATACGGTTGTGGAATCCGGTGAAGAGATAACGATTAAAAATTTATCAGAGGCACAAAAACAGATTGAAGCGTCTTCAGTACAGACGGCAGAGCAAATATCGGCAGATACAAATGTGGATGAGGCATCTTTGAGAGAAGTTGAGGCAAAGCGACAGCTTGAGGAAATCCGTCTTATGATGACTGAAGAAGCAAACAGGCATCTTTTAAAGGCAGGTATTTCGATTGATACGACGGAACTTTCTAAGGTTGTGGATGCGCTGAAAGCAGCGGAGGAGTCTATAAGAGCCGTGCTGTTCCAAGGTGCAAGTGCAGAAGAAAACGCGCAAAGAGCGCTTTTATTTGAAGAAACCATTGCCAAGACCAAGGAAATTGCAGGAATGCCCGCGGCGCTCATTGGAAAACTGGTAATGAGTGCACAGTCCTATACGATAAACCGTATTCATGAGGACGGAGCGGCGCTTCAAAATGAGTTATCGCAGGATAATAAGGGTCAAAATCAAAATCAGCAAAGGCAGGCATCACAGGCGTATGAAACGCTTATGACTGCTCCGAGAAAAGATTTGGGAGACAAAATCAGCAAGGCTTTCCGTAATGTTGATGATATTTTGGAAGATATGGGCTTGGAGACAAGCGAGCCGAACAGAAGAGCCGTACGTATTCTTGGATACAACAGTATGGAAATCAGTGAGGAAAATATCAATGCGGTGAAAGAGGCAGATAGCAAAATTAATGGTGTGATTAACCGGATGACGCCTGCGACAACGCTTCAAATGATAAGGGAGCAGAAGAATCCGCTTGAAATGACAATGGAGGAGCTTGACGAATACCTGAACGATAAGGGCAGGGATTTGGCGGAGGACGCACAGAAATATTCGGTATTTTTACAAAAGCTTGACAGAGCAGGGAATATTTCCGAAACGGAGCGGGAAGCGTATATTGGAATTTACCGGCTGTTCAGACAGATTGAGCGGTCAGATGGAGCAGTTATCGGAAGTGTGGTAGCTACAGGCGCACAGATGAATTTTAAAAATATGCTTTCGGCAATCAGGACATCTGCGGACAAAAATATGGATATACGCGTGGATGATGACTTTGGAGCGCTTGAGGAGTTTATTCTAAAGGGTAAGGCGATTGATGAACAGATTATGAGCGGCTTCCATAATGAAGATTCCAATAATGCCGGTCAGCGTGAACGGGAACAGTATTACGCAAGACTTTCCGGAGAAATTAATACAGAGCTTGCGGAAAAGACAGACATCGAAAAGCTTAAAGATGTGGAACTGTCGGAAACTACGACGGTTGAGCAGTTTGCCGATAGCATAAAAATGACACAGATGTCAGAAAGTCAGGAAAAGCAAGAGGAATGGAAGAGAGAGAATTTAAAGAGCTTCCAAGAAAATCTGAATGAAATACAGCAGATTGATGAACAGGTGATAGAGTCACTGATAGGATATGGTCAGTCCATCAGTATAGACAATATTCAGGCAGCAGAGATGCTTATGCTGGACAGAGGTTCCCTTTTTAAGCAGATTATCCAAAAGTCGGGACCTGTCACAACGGATGAGGATACATCATCAGAAATTGAAGATGAGGATACTGAAGAAAGCACAATTATAAATGATGCGGAAAAAACTATTTTAGAGAAGTCGGGACAGTTTATAAATGCACTCACAGATAAGGAACATGCAAATGGGTCTTACAAGGAAATGATTGATGAGGCGGGAAAAGCTGTTGAAAAGATAATCTATAAAAAAGGATCTTCACGCATAGATGTAAAAGCAGCACAGTCTTTATATAAGGGACTGAACCTTGCAGGGAACCTTGCAAGGGAGGAAAACTATGAAGTACCCATAAATATAAAGGGTGAGATTACTTCTGTTAATTTGAAAATTTATCACAATGCATCTGAGACAGGGAAGGTATCCGTAACATTTGAAACAGAGAAATTTGGAAAAGTAGCAGCAGAATTTGATGTAACGGATAAGAGCATTTCTGGCATGGTGGTATTTGAAAATACGGCAGGAAAAACGGATATGGAAGCGATTGATCAGACAATAAAAAATCAGCTTTCAGGTGACAGCGGCAAGGCAGTCCGTATCAGCCTTGTACAATCAAAAACACTTGACTTAAATAAGTTTGGTCAGGACAGACAAGTAAAAGGAACTGACAGCAAAGCGTCAACAGCGGAATTATATCAAACAGCAAAGGCCTTTTTAACAGCATTAAAGTAAGAAGAGCATAGTGGAGGTTAAATAATGAGAATAAATTTTAATGTATCATCTATAGTAGCACAAAATGCATTGGGAAATAACGATGCGCGACTTTCTGAGTCTACATTAAGGCTTTCAAGCGGTCTTAAGATTAACAAGGCATCTGACAATGCAGCAGGGCTTGCCATTGCAAGAAAGATGGATGCGCAGATTAAAAGCTTAATGCGTGCCAATCAAAATTCAAATGACGGTCTTTCTGTAGTAAATACAGTTGATGGCGCTATGGCAGAAATGCATGACATTCTTCAGAGAATGAACGAACTTGCCATCCAGGCAGCAAACGGTACAAATTCGGATGATGACAGAAAGCAGATACAGCTTGAGATTGATGAGTTAGTTGCAGAGCTTGACAGAATTGCAGATACAACGGAGTTTAATGCACAGAATCTTCTTGACGGAACATTTGCATATAAGGGATATTCGAACACGGAAAATGTGAAAGTAATGTCTTATACGGACGGTGTTGCAAGCGGTACTTATGTAATTGGACAGCTTGAGTACTATCACTACGAGGATAAAATTACAACTTATACAGGTAATGTCACAAGCACAAGTACAAATGCGGGGACAAAGACTGTTAAAAGTATTGAAAGTGAAGACTCGTATGAGATAAGCAGTGCAGATGATGCAAAAAATGCATTAAAAAAGAGCGGCGATATGAATGCATATCAGGATATTAGCGGTATAAAAGCATTTCCGGAAGATTCGCTTGTGACAATTGAGGATGATAATATTGTTATCAGAGCGCAAGGTGATTTTGAAATGAAGCTTGCTGTCAATGACAGGGATGCTGTGACTACTTCAACTTACAGCAGCCTTGCGTCAACTACGACGGCAACAACTACCTACAGTACATATACCTACAGAAACGTATCAGTAGCAGTATCTACGGCTACGACAGTCCGGTATAATATTAATGTTATCAACGTTGGTGGGGAAAAGGGCGTAAATGCCGTTTCAGAGGATGATTATAGAAATATTGCAAAAAGTCTTGAAGGATACTTTAAGGACAGAAACGAAACAAATGTTGAGATAACAAATATGACGTGTGATATTGATGCAGACGGCAAAGCGAGCATGAAGATTGCCTATAAGTGTACGGATGCGGCGGGCAATGAAGTTAATCAAGATATGGAGCTGGTATTGCATCAGGAAACCAAAAATATTAATGCAGACCCGACAATTTCAACCGGCGATAAAAAAGAGTATACAATGAATGATTATCTCTATCAGATGAAAGAAACCGTAAAAACAACATATACTGTTGGTGGAGATGATCCAGAGAACTGCATTCAGCTGAATGTTACCGGAATGGGTGCAATGCAGATTCAGGTTGGTGCAAATGAGGGGCAGATTCTTGCGATTGAAATTCCAAATGTTAATACAGTATATTTGGGTGTGGATAATCTTAATATATCAACAGAGGATAAGGCAACGGAGGCGATTAATACAATTGGAAATGCAATTAATTACCTGTCTGGCGTACGTGCGAAAATTGGAGCATATGCAAACCGTTTAGAGCATATTGTTACAAATCTTAATACAACAGAGGAAAATATGACAGCAGCGTATTCACGTATTATGGATGTTGATATGGCTACGGAGATGACAGAATATTCAACTGTGCAGGTTCTCGTACAGGCATCAACATCAATGCTTGCACAAGCGAACGAAAGACCGCAGCAGGTACTGCAGCTGTTACAATAAAACCTGTATTATGAGTCAGCGGCATGGAGGGTTAAAATGACGAAGGAAAATAAACAAATTTTTACAAGACGTATTTCACAGGCAAACCGTACACAGCTTGTAGTTATTGTATATGAAATGCTCTTAGTATATTTAGAAGATGCGGTAAAAGCATATGAGGCAGAAGACAAACAGGAGTTTGCACGCAATTTAAAGCTTGCGAGAGAGTGCATTGGTCAGATGCGCACGAGCCTGAATTTTGAATACGAACTCTCAAAAAATCTGTTCGCAATATATTGTTTCGCGGACAGGGAGCTTGCAAATGACATTTTTGGAAATAAGACAGATAACCTTGATGTATTAAAAATGATATTTACAAAGCTCCATGATGCGTATTATACCATAAGCAAGGAAGATAAGTCAGAACCTCTTATGGATAATATTCAGGATGTATATGCCGGTCTTACTTATGGTAAGACGGATGTGACAGAGAGTCTTGTTAATTATGATGCAAAGAGAGGTTATATGGCATAGCTGGAATTGTAGGGATTGCGTCATCATCAAAGTCATCATAAGCGTCAAAAGATTCGCAGGCGGTGTACTCTTCATATAATTGCATACGTTCTGCCTGTTGGAGTAGAAAACGGTAACGCTTTAAAGCAGAATCAATCTCATAAATGTAGCAGTCTATTAAATCAGGATCTGTTACATTATCAAAACCTGAATATGCGATTTCAAGAGCGTGCTGTGTCTTTCTTATGTCGGAGAGCAGAAGTTCACGCGGTGTCAGCGCAGCCGGTATTTCATCAGCGCGTTGCTGATTGGCATAGGAAGGGTTAAGTATCTTTTTAAGGCTGAAATATGTTTTCATAAAGGCTGTCCTTTCATACTGATTATATATGCGTGGCAAATATTACTTTACTTATAGTATAGATTTTGGGGAATTGTTTTATGCAAGAAAATTCCCATGAAAATACATAAAATTCTGAAAATATTGTTCATCTTTATTGGTAAAATTTTACAAATTTAAAATTAAAGATGGACAATATTTTTGTTGTGTGATATAGTCAATAACTGTCAGCACCATGTTGACATAATTCATGAAATATTCCGTCGGTTTCCGACAAATTTTCACAAACAAAATAAAATTGAATAGGGAAGGAATATAAGAATATGGTAATTCTTATCGGTATATTTTGTGTAGTTGTATATACGGATATGCGATTTTACAAAATACCAAATGTGTGTATTTTTGCAGGGATGGTATGCGGTCTCATTATGACATATATGTCATATTCCTTAACGGGAGTACTTCTGTCATGTGCAGCAGCAGCGGTAATTTTTGCGGCGCTTTATCCTTTTTATCTGATAGGAGGATTGGGCGCGGGTGATGTAAAACTGTTTATGATGGCAGGGTGTTTTCTTAGGTATGAAAAGCTGTTTTGGTATTTACTCGTTACTTTTGCAGTGGGAGCACTCATTTCCTCAGTAAAAATGGTTTTATTTCGAGAAAGCAGGCAACGGCTTTTTTATCTTATAAAATATATTATAAAAACAGCAATTACCAAAAACATAGATGATTATAAAGTGGATAAGAAAAATAAACGATGTGTAATCAGATTATCAGTTCCAGCGTTTATCAGCTTAATTTTAATGTGTTTGGGGATGTATTAATACTAAGGAGTGTGGTTAAGCAATGAATAAAAAGAAATTAGCTATATGTGACACGGATAAAGAGTATTTGACAATGCTGCAGGCATATCTTTCGAAAAAGAATCCTGCCGGATTTGAAGTTGTAGTGTTTGATTCCGTAAGACAGGCGGTGATTTCGTCAAAAGAAGAACGCTTTGAAATTTTGCTTGTAGGTGAGAGGACATATGACACGGATGTCATAAATATAGATGCACAAAAAACATTTATTTTGCAGGAGGATGGTCTTGCGGACATTGCAGGATATAGTACTATACCAAAGTACCAATCAATGGAAAGGCTAATCAGTCAGGTGTTGGATGCATTTGCGTTGGATGAGGAGTGCATGAGCGTTGTGACTAGGGGAAAAGAGCCTGCAAAACTTATAAGCTTTTATTCGCCAGACAGGCATAAAGCACAAAGCATAACGGCATTAACTGCGGCACAGATTCTTTCAGATATGGGACATGAGGTACTTTATATCAGTATGCAGCCCTTTTCGGGATTTGAGGATTTGCTGGGAGTAAAATATGAAACGGATATGACAGACTTTATGTATTTTGTGTTGCAGCATTCAGATAAACTTTTATATAAACTTGAGGGGATAAAAAGAACAATACACGGAGTTGATTATCTTCCTCCAGCGTTGGATTATCTGGATTTGATTCACATTGAAGAGGAGGATTGGATTAGGTGTTTAGATTCATTGTTGTGCAGCGGTAATTATACTGATATAGTGGTGGATTTAACAGAGAGCTGTAAAGGCTTTCATTATTTCCTCGAAAAAAGTGAAGCCATCTATTTTTTATCTGCAAGAGATACTTTTTCAAAAGCAATGTATGCACAATTTAAACAGCTTATGGAAATAAAAGAGCTTGGAACGGTTCTTGAAAAAAGTATATGCTTTGACTTGATGACAGGCTGGGAAGATTCTGCCGGTAATTTAGGACAGCTCTCAATTTCTCCATTAGGAGCACATATGAAAGGGATTTTAGAACAAAATGCACGATAGCAAAAGATATGAAGAGTGCAGGCAGCATATAGGGAACAGCATTCGGGAACGCATTGATTTGTCAAGGGAAGTGCCGGATGAAGAAATACAAAGTATCATTGATGGTTTTATTATAGGGCTTGGACGCAGCTGTGGGCTTTCACTGATACAAAGACAGGAACTTGCAAAAAGCGTGTTTTATTCCATTAGAAAAATGGATGTGTTACAAGAGCTGATTGATTCTGATGACGTAACGGAAATTATGATTAATGGTACGGATAATATTTTTGTCGAAAAATCGGGGTGTATATATCAGTGGGAAAAACATTTTGATACAAGAGAAAAACTGGAAGACGTTATACAGCAGATTGTAGCAAAATGCAATAGAGCCGTAAATGAGGCATCACCGATTGCAGATGCAAGATTGGAAAATGGCGCACGCGTAAATATTGTGCTTTCGCCTGTGGCGCTGAATGGTCCGATTGTAACAATCAGGCGATTTCCGAATAAGCCAATATTAATGAAAGACTTAATACAGTTTGGCTCAATTACAGAGGACGTGGCAGAAGAGCTTTCAAAGTTGGTTCGGGCAGGATATAATATTTTTATTAGTGGCGGAACGGGTTCTGGAAAAACAACATTTCTTAATGCGCTATCGCATTACATTCCCCAAAATGAACGGATTATTACAATTGAAGATTCTGCGGAACTGCAGTTGCAGGGCATTCCAAATCTTGTGCGTCTTGAGACAAGAAATGCAACTACGGAAGGTGCAAAGGAGATTACAATAAGAGATTTGATTAAATCCTCTTTGCGTATGAGACCCGACAGAATAATTGTCGGGGAAGTCAGAGGAAGTGAGGCAGTTGATATGCTGCAGGCATTAAATACAGGGCATGATGGAAGTCTTTCGACAGGACATGCAAATTCTTCAAAAGATATGCTTTCCAGATTGGAAACAATGGTTCTTATGGGAATGGATTTACCGCTTTCTGCTGTAAGAAGACAGATTGCGTCAGGAGTGGATCTGATTATTCATTTAGGCAGACTGCGTGATAAATCGCGCAGAGTACTTGAGATTACGGAAGTTATAGGATTTGAGAAAAATGAAATAATGGTGAAACCAATTTATCGGTTTCAGGAAAATGGTGAAGAAAATGGAAGGATTATTGGAAGTCTTATAAAAGAAAATGAGCTTACACATATAGAGAAGCTATTGACAGCAGGGGAGGAGATTAAGAAACATGAAATATATTAAAAAAGAAAAAATGACAGTGGGCAGGGGAAGGCATCCTCCGATAATGAATTATGCAGTATATTGCTTTACGAAAAAAGAACTGGTAAGTTACATCATTATAGAGAGTGCATTCATTGGAATAATCGCATATTTATTTTATGATAGTGTATTTGCATTTTTTCTGTTAATACCGTTTGTGGCAGTGATGATTAAAAGAAAAAAAGAACAGCTTTGCCAAAAAAGAAAACAAAAATTGGAATCAGAATTTCGTGATGCCATATTGAGTGTATCATCGAATCTTCAGACAGGATACAGTCTTGAAAATGCATTTCAGGAAGCTTATCAAGAGATTGTTCTTTTGCATGGAACGCACGCGCTTATGGCATCTGAACTGCGTTTGCTGCTTAGAAAGCTTGCCAATAATGAACAATTAGAGGATGTGCTTTTAAATTTGGCAGTACGAAGTGAGGTTGATGATATTAAAGACTTTGCAGATATTTTTCAAATTGCGAAACGAGGCGGTGGAAATATGCAGGCAATTATTGCAAATACAGCGGAAATGATAGGAGATAAGCATGGCGTCCGTTTGGAGATTGATACCATTATGAGTGAAAAAAAGCTCGAACAGACAATTATGCGTTATATACCGTTTTTTATCATCTTTTATATATCGATTACATCAAAGGGTTATTTTGAAGGGCTTTATCACAATGTGCTGGGACAGGCAATTATGACTGCGGCATTAATCGTATATGGGATTTCATGTAGGCTTTTTGACAGAATATTGGATATAGAGGTGTAATCAATGAGGAAAACAAGAAATAAAAAACTTGCAGAGTTTATTTATAGAAGACTTGACAGTATATCAAATAACTCCAGTAAAGTTCTTTATGACAGCTCAGTACGGGAAGCGCTGCAAACGTTAGATCCTACAGGAGACGTAAAAATACGTCAAAAAGAATATGTAATAAAAAAATTGTCATTATGCAGTATGATTATGGCGGGTGGGCTTATCTTATCTGCAATATTGTGGATAAAAGACGGCACACAGACAAAAATTGTTGAAAACTGTATCGAAAGAAACGTATATGGCGACGGAGAAAAGGATGTGACTCTTATCGCAGAGGACAGCGTTGGAATATATGAAATTGCGTTGTCTGTTGAGGAACGTCTGTATAAAGAAAGTGAGTTGAATATGCTTTTGGAACGGTTTTTACCGCTCCTTGAAAAGTCAATTCTCGGAGAAAATGCATCCTTTGATAATGTTTCTTATAACTTTGAACTTGTAAACTGTTTGGAAGGATTTCCTTTTGAGGTAGAGTGGCAGACAGATGGAGAATATGTGGACAGCGAAGGAAGGCTTATGCAGAATATTCTTGATACGCCGAAACTTGTGGAAATTACAGCAGTTATAAGCTGTGATACATATGAAGTACATCATGAACTAAGCTGCATGATTTATTCCAAAGCAATTCAGCCATCACAAGAAGAGCTTATTACAGAAGCGCTTCAAAAAATGCAGGATGAGACGAGAAATGAAAAATTTATGACACTTCCATCAGAAATGAATGCGGAACAGATAAATTGGAGTTATAAGAAAAACCGTACAGGAGTTCTTCTTTTGATTGCAACACCGTTGCTTGTACTTGTAATTTATTTTGGAACGGACAAAGACTTAAAAAAACAGGTTGCGGATAGAGAGGAACAGTTAAAGATTGATTATCCGGAGATTGTGAGTGCGCTTGCGCTTTTAATTGGGGCAGGTATGACAGTTCCGAATGCGTGGCAGCGTGTAGTAAAGGATTATCAGAAAAGAATGCAAAAAACAGGAAGAAAACGATTCGCCTATGAAGAAATGCTTTTGACAGTTTATGAAATGGAAAGCGGTATAACGCAGACAAAAGCATATGAACGTTTTGGACGACGGTGTAGGGCGCAGTCGTATAACAGACTTGCAGCAATGCTTTCGCAGAATGTCAGAAAAGGCGCAACGAATCTTGCTGTGCTTTTGCGGGAAGAAGCGGTTTATGCTTTTGAGGACAGGAAACATGCTGCAAGGAGGCTTGGAGAAAAAGCAGGAACAAAGCTGTTAATGCCGATGATGATGTTACTATGTATGATTATGGTTATTATTATGATACCGGCGTTTCAAGGATATTTTTAAAAATTATATAAAATGGAGGATTATTATGAAAAATTTGAAATGTTTTATGAAAGAAGAAGAAGGAATGGGAACGGTAGAAATTGTATTGATTATCGTGGTGCTTATCGCTTTGGTTGCTATATTTAAGGACAGCATCAAAAAGGTTGTTGAGACAATATTGAAAAAGATTACTACAAATGCAAATAAAATATAAGAAAAAAAGTAGGAAGGAACATATAAGATGTACGGAACGAGCGGAATTCAAAAAGAAGAAAAAGCGTATCTGACAGTATATGTATCCCTAATATTTGGTATTGTTCTGTCGCTGCTTTTGGCTCTCATAGAGGGCGCAGCGATAGGCGCTGCCAGAGCACATGCAGAATTAACGGCAGATTTAGGGCTTGATTCTGTATTTGCGGAATATAATCGTGAAATTTTGAATCAGTATGAATTGTTTTTTATTGATTTATCGTACGGAGACAAAAATGGCGGAATCGGTTTGGCACAAAAGCATTTATCCGAGTATATGGAAAAAAATATAAATGCGGATAAGGATATGGATATATTGGCAGGAACTACGTATTTGAAGCTTTCCAATCCGTATTTGGAAATCAGGGAAGTATCTTATGCTACCGATGATAGTGGAGCAGTTTGGAAGGCACAGGCAGTTGCATATATGAAAGCTGTATATGGCGGCGACCTTATTAATACGGTGAAAGAGCATATAGAAACTGTACAGAAAAATGAAATGGATACGCGCGATGTGGCATCAGAATTAAGGGAACAGAAGAAGGCTTTTGAGAAAGCGCTTGCAGAAAAAGAAATTACAGAATATGATGCGGAAACGTCAGACGGCAGTTCCTATAAGAAAGTATCAAAGCTTATGGATAAGCTGATAAATAATGCCTTTTTAAAATTAATTATGCCAAGCGATAATAAGGTTTCCCAGGCATGTATCAATGTAAGTGATTATTATTCAGGGCGTATTAAATCAGGAAAAATAAATTCCGGTATTGGAGTTCATGAGGGTGAAGTGGAAGCGAAAGGAATTATAGATGAACTTCTTTACGGAGAATATTTAATGAAAGTATGTGGGAATTACTGCGATAAAAAGGAAAACAGTGTATTAGACTATCAAATCGAATATATTCTATATGGTCATCATGATGACGCGGCAAATCTTTCCGCATGTCTTGCCACACTTTTTGCAGTAAGATCTGCGGGTAATCTTATATCTCTTTGTGGAAATTCCAATATGAAAGATCAGGCAAAAGCCGTGGCAGAAGTTATTTGCAGTGTAATAGCCTGTCCTGAGCTTGCACCGATACTGGAGGCAATTCTTTTAGCAGTTTGGGCGCTTGCAGAATCAGTGACGGATATTAGGACGCTTCTTGATGGGGGAAAAGTACCTCTTATAAAACAAGAGAATCAGTGGAATTTATCTCTTTCAGGGGCATTAACAAATAACTTTAAGAGCGGTGGAAAAAAAGAGGAGGGGCTGTCTTATCAGGCATATTTAAGAGTGTTCTTAGGGCTTATGAATAAAGAAAAAAAGGTTGTACGAAGTCTTGATATTGTTGAAATGGATATTAGGGCAACCGAAGGAAACAGATATTTCAGGATAGATAATTGTATTGATTATATGAGAGTGGGATTTGGATTTGCGGATGCAGCTGGTCATGATTTTGTTTTTGAAAAAATGATGTGCTATGAATAAGTGCAAAACAGGGGGTAAAGTGATGTCCTTTTTAGGCAGAAAAATTAGAAAAAAAGGAGGGGAGACTGCTCTTTATGAGGAAAGCGTTATATCTATATTAAAAGGAATATTTAAAAAAAAGTTTGTGAAAACTTCTGTACGAAAAAGGACGTCACTTTGCCTCTCTGATAAATTGCGGGCGAGTATGACCGTAGAGGCAGCATTTGTCATTCCGTTTTTTCTGTTTGCGCTGTTAAATATTATTTCAATTTTGGAAATATATAGGATACAAAGTGACATGAGCGCTGCGATGCATCGTACAGTAAAGGAAATGGCAGTTTATGCTTATGAGTATAGGGAGTTTGCCGGGGACGATACGGGAAAGGCACAGTCATTGGGACTTACATATGTATATGCGGCGAATTGTGTAAGGTCAATCCTTGAAAAAGAGAATGCCGATAATTTTTTGATTAAAGGGGGGATGTCACAAGTTAACTGGATCCGCTCATCCGTTTTAGAAAATGATGACTGTATTGATCTGATAGCAGCATATACAATAAAGTCGCCGGTGGCAGCAGTTGGATTTAGTGATTTTAAAATGTATAATCGTATGTTTGCACGTGCATGGACAGGCTATGATAATGTATCAGCAGCATTAAATAATAATTTTGAAGATGATATTGTTTATATTACGCCAAAAGGAACTGTATATCATAGGTCCAGGGTCTGTACTTATTTAAAACTATCTATAGTTCCTGTAGACATAGACGTGTTGGAAGACAAACGTAATGAAGGCAGGGCAAAATATTATCCTTGTGAGGAATGCGGCAAAGTAAAGCGGAGTATGGTGTATATTACGGATTACGGGACAAGATACCATACGTCACTTCAATGCAGTAAATTGAAACGTACAATTTTCGCAGTACCATTATCTCAAGTTGATGGACGCAGTGCATGCAGTAAGTGTGGATAGGAGGTTTTTATGGTAATAGGGTTGTTGCTTTTAGCGGCGGGCATAAAGGATTTAAAGAGTAAAACAATCAGCAGGAAGATGATTTGGATATTGGCAATTGCCGGTTTGACAAGCGCTTTGACTAAAATAGTAATAAGACAGCAATTTGAATTATGGGAAATAACAGGAGGTGTTTTAATTGGGTTATGTTCCATTGGATTATCTATGATAAGCAAAGAGCAAATTGGGAGGGGCGACGGTTTTGTGATTACGGCATTAGGACTTGCATTGGGATTTACAAAATGTCTTTATGTTGTCTGCATCGCATCAATTATTATGACAGTTGTGTCAGTTTTTATATTGGTTTTACGGAAAGGAAACAGAACTACAAGAGTGCCGTTTATACCTGCTTTGTTTGCAGGATACATGGTATGTATAATGACAATAGGATAAGGGTTTAAGAATATGAAAAATATGGAAAACGGATATTTTACAGTGGAAGCAGCGCTTATTTTTCCAATGGTGCTTTTGTTTACGGTAATGATGATATTTCTTGCCTTTTTCAGTTATGACAGGTGTATTTTGGAGCAGAGTGCGTATGAGGCGGCGCTGCGTGGAACAGGAAACCATATTAAGAGTGCACAGGAGGCGTATTCGCAGGTATATGAAGCGGCAGGAAGACTTGTGGAAGAAAAACTTTTTGCAGTACATGATTTTAAGTATGATGTATCCGTCCTTGGAGATTTTGTAACAGTTGAGTATCACTGTGTGGTAAATATGCCGCTTATGGGATGGTTATGTGAGTATATACCGGAAATGGACCTGACGCTTGATATTAGCAGTAGGGCAAGACGCTGCAGGCAGACAAGAATAATCAGAGACTGCAGGGTAATTAATATGTTAATTAATGAAATAGGAGAATAGACATGAAAGAAAATTTCCCATTGGTAAGTTATGAACGAGATATGAATCATAATTACATGGTGCTTTATCAGTGTGACTTTTTTGGAAAATCAAAGAATAATAGCTGTGATTACCGAATGAAAATGCTTTTGCAGAATAAAATCAAAGGTCTCTTGCCGATAACGCACAGACAAATAAATGGAGAAAATAAATATTATTATGAAATTAATTCTTTACAGCCGCTTGACAGACTGATTGAAAAGCATGAGTTAAAATACGGCGACTTACGTGCCGTACTTTTAGGATGTATTCATTTGTTTGAAAGGCTTGAGGAATATTTGTTAAGCGGCGAGCAGATTATAATTAAACCGGAATTTATCTATGTAAATGTGGAGAATATGGAACCAAATTTTGTCTGTTATCCTGATTATACAAGTAATGTACGACTCTCTTTTATGGAGTTTATAGATATACTTTTAGCACATATTGACCATACGGACGAGGATGCAGTGATGTTAGGGTATCAGGCATACCGGTATACAAGAAATCCCAATTATGTACTTAATGAAATAAAGAAATATTTTACCCCCAAAAATGATGTTGTAAAGGTAAGCGATGAAATAGAAAATAGCGAAATACATAATAAAAATCCTGACAGTATTGCTTTAATGCACAATAAGTATAAAGCATATGACAGTAATGATAACAGTAATGACAATGACAGCGATTATACAGAATATAAAAATAAAGGTGATATTAAAGAACTTATCGGTGGAATTTTTTGTGTTTTTGTAGCAATTTGTGCGGGTGCAGTAATTTTTGGTGCGCGTATTCTTCATTATTATCAGCTTAGCGGCGATAATGAGCTTTATATGTATGGGGCAGTGGCAATGGCGCTTGTGGCGGCGGTGCTGTTTTTTATGTGCTATGTCAAGACGGTGCGGCAAAACCGCGAAATTGCAATGTTAAATGAAGAGAATGAGGAAAGTGTGTATGAAGAGTTCATACAAAGGGATGTTGTTCCTAATTTAACAAACGAAAGAAAAAAAGAAATGCCGTATGCAATGAATTATAGTGAAAAATCAGTTATGTATTCTAATAATACGGTTTGCCTTGGGAATGAAGCGATAGAGGAGCGTGTTCTCCGCGGGCGGATTAATGGAAAAGAAATCAGCATAGCGCTTGACTGTCTGCCGTTGACAATAGGAAAACTTGGCGGGGTTTCGGATTTTATTATTAATGATAATGCGGTCAGTAAAATGCATGCGCGGTTTGAGGAGCATGAGGGAAAGGTGTGTGTTTGTGATTTGAATTCCACAAACGGGACGGTACATAATGGGGAATTGATTGCAATTCAGACGCCGGTAGCGTTAGAACCGGGAGATACGCTAAGATTTGGGAGGAGCTGTTTTACGTATTATTAAAAGGAGAAATTCCTGAAATAAATTGCGCAAAAACTGATTTTATTTTATACTGAAAGAAATAACAGGACGGGGTTATTTAGAAAGAAAGGAGCGTAACGGTAAATGAATAATTTTACAGTTGAATTACCTAATATTCCTGACAAGGAATATAACATTAAGGATTTTGGCGCGGTAAACGGAGGAATAGAGTCGAATACGGAGGCAATTAACGCAGCAATCACAAAGGCGAATGCGGACGGCGGCGGAAAAGTGGTTATTCCAGCGGGAATTTGGATGACGGGTCCGATAGAATTGAAGTCCAATATTGACCTGCATTTGGAAAATGGCGCGGTACTGCTGTTTGATAAAAACGAAGAAGAATATCCGCTTTATATGTCGGATTTTGAGGGCATGGAGTGCATCCGTGCGAAGTCTCCGATTACGGCGGAAAATGCGTCGAATATTGCAATTACGGGTACAGGTACAGTTGATGGAAACGGGCAGCTTTGGCGTCCTGTTAAGCAGTTCAAAATGACGCAGAGGCAGTGGGACGCACTGCTGAAAAAGTCTCCGTATACAGTGACGGAAAAGGACGGTCAGATTTGGATGCCGTCAAAGACAAGCTTTGACGGGTGGAATATGAGTAAACAGAAATCAGCCGAGCTGGAAAGCCTTGATACGGCGCAGAAATATTGGGATTTCTTCCGTCCTGTGATGGTGCGTCTGTATCGGTGTGACCATATTTTAATAGAGAATGTTACGCTGCAAAATTCGCCTGCGTGGAATTTGCACCCTTGTTTTTGCCAGCATATTACGATTAAAAATGCGAATATCAGAAATCCGTATTATGCGCAGAATGGAGACGGGCTTGATTTGGAGTCTTGCCGGTATGCAGAGATTACGGGAACGACATTTGATGTGGGTGATGATGCGATTTGCATGAAATCCGGAAAGGGTGAGAAGGCTAGGGAAATAAAGGTTCCGACGCAGGATGTGCGGATAAGTGACTGTACAGTTTATCACGGACATGGCGGTTTTGTGGTCGGAAGCGAGATGTCGCGTGGTGTGCGGAACGTGGAGGTTAAAAACTGTACGTTTATCGGAACAGATGTGGGTATCCGTTTTAAGTCTGCGATTGGCAGAGGCGGCGTGGTTGAGGATATTACGCTTGACGGGATACAGATGATGAATATAGAGAAGGAAGCGATTATTTTCACGATGGGGTATGTGCTTGATTACCGCGAGTCGGAAGAGAAATCGAAGGTGGTAAAGGCGGAGGACATACCGTATTTTAGAAATATTACCTTGAGGAATATTACCTGCAGCGGTGCGGAATATGGGTTAAAGGCGGAAGGTATTGACCTTAGTGCGTTTGAGATTGTTGGAGAGAATGACGGGCAGCCGGTGATTGACAATATTGTAATTGAGGATTCGGCGATTGTGGCGCATGTTGAGAAAAAGGTTGTGAATTGCGGAAACATTGTGTATTAAAATGACACATGTGTCATTTTTTGAAGGATTCCCGTGGGACTTAGCTTGTATTGCAAAGCAAGTCTCACGGAAAATGTAAGATTGTATATCAATATAAGTGTTATGTGTTGTGCCTTATCATGATTTTAGTTTTATCCACTTCTTTTTCCTGATAGTGTCAAATATAAAAGCGGCAAACGCGATAATCAACAATAGAAAAACTGTCAGCAAATCCCATATATCAAAAACAGGCGTTCCTGTCATTTTGGATAGGACAACGTTAATAATAACTATAAATGGAATGGCAGATAAAAACGTAATTCCAAAGGCAAGGGCTTTTCCTGCTTTTCCAATGCGGTAAAAAAGAGCGGCAATTATCCATAGGAAAATGATTGAAATAACAGCCATTGCAGCGCCAATTGAAAAGACCTCTTTTGTTTTTGTTAATTGACTTAACAAGGATAAATAGGGAATCATAAAGACGCTCAAGGATACAAGCCCTGTAATGACCGCTTTTTTTCCTGTAAGAATCATTGGGAAAATGAGAATCCATGCGAACAGAATAGAGCTGATTGGAATGAGCGACCATGTTAAGCTGCCTGATACTGCAATATTGCAAATCAGACATACTGCAATTCCTGACAACAAAATTGCTGAAAAAAGAACGGCAATCAAAACATGCCTTTTTTTGTTTGTTTCATCTTCTTTTTTTAAAGCTAACAGATTTTCATCTGCTTTTTGTTCATAATGCTCCATGTCAACAGCCTCCCCGCTTAATAATTCGTTTACTGAAATGCCTAGTATTTCACAAAGCGCTAACATAATGGAAGAATCGGGCATACTTTTTCCGGTCTCCCATTTGGATACAGCCCTATCTGTAATGTTTAGTTTTTCTGCGAGCTGTGCTTGTGTTAAATTTTTTTCTTTACGGCATCTGGCAATAAATTTTCCGGTCTTTGTTTGGTTCATAGTGTTTCTCCTTTCTACTGTTTTTACTGTACATCCGATTATCTGTTTTTAACACGAACCGGTAGTTGAATCCAGACAAATCAACTGTTGGTTGGGAAGGTTTTTCTGTTATTATATCATAAATCTGTGATTTATGATTAACATTCGCCGTTCGCAAAATGAACAAGTTCACTTTGCTCTCTTGCGCTCATTTTATCATATGACAGCAGGTTTTACTATTTTCTTTGCTTCGCATAAATATCTTTTGTTCCTGAAAAATGGTCGTTTTGTTCCATATGTCTGAAAAATGGGAAAATTAAGCCGATATAATAGACAAATGCTTAAAGAAGGGGGTCTAAGCGTTTCTAAATATTTTTAACTGCCTGGACCTATTGCAAGGGGGCAGGAGGGCGGCTCTGACTGACAGAGGAGCCGCCGGTAAAACAAGAAGACAATAGGGATATGAAATGGAGGAAAAAAACAAGTATGAGTATGAATATTAATACAAACATGATGACAGCGTATGGTTTTGGAAATGGATACCGAATGGGGATTAAAAATCAGAAATTAGGGGAAACGAAGAGCACGAAGGAAAAACGTGTGTTCGACAATGTTCAGAAAACACAAACTGCGGGCGTTGGTTTTGTGCTGCATATTTCAAATGAGCAGGACGGGGAGGCAATCGGTGCGATTTGCGGCGCAGACCATTCGGTGACGGTATATAAACCGAAGAATTTTGATGCCGAAAATCCCGTGTACAAGGTGAAGATATGGGATCAGGACGGCAACGCGACGGAGCGCATGGTGGACGTTTCGAAGGTAGATTCGCAAAACAGTGACTTTATTGACATGTTTGCGTATACCAGTCATTTGACGGACAGCGGGCAATGCCCGAGCGCACAGTCGGCGTTTACAATGTCGGCGAATAACCAGCATGGACCGGAAGAGAGAAGCTATAAAGACTTATTTGAGCAAAGAGACTGGGTGAACCAATTGGCGGACGCAATGCATACACAGTATGAAGCCGGAAATTTTGAAGGATATTGGCATTACAGACCATTTTGGGATTTCCTGACGAAACAGGGCTGATGTCAGTTTTTGCAGATTTATGCCGGAATGGAGGACTATAGATAAAATGAACATTGCAGTAAATAATTATTTTGGAATGACAGCGGTTTATTGATAAAAAATTTATTTCTTGCATTGTTAATAGAAAAAGCAGTATACTTTTTATAACAAAATCCAATTATTTGCGGGGGAAAATCCAATGAAAAAATCAAATGCTGTTACGCTGCTTTTTACCATTCTGTTTTGCTGTTTTCTGTCAGGATGTGCCAGTTTATTGAAAAATGAGCGCATGGATCAGGAAGTAGAGAAAATCATCGCCGCTTTAAATGAGGATGATGCCGACCAAATTTTTCAATCCATGTATCCTGACGTTGTTACACGGGAGGAATTTGACGCGTCTTATGAGTCCATTCGTCAGATTTGGAAAAAATGCGATGAACACACGATAAAAATGACTTCCATGAATATTAATGATAATCAGAATAAATCTGAGATTATCCGCACTTATCGGGTGCAGTATTTTGTCTACACGTCGGAGGACTCCTATACCATCAATTTAACATACCGGTCGGATAATGAGGGGGAGGGATTGTACGGGTTCAACCTTACGCCTGGAACAATCCCTGTACTGATAAGCGGCGGCTTTACAACTGCCAAGGAAAATTCCGTGCCGCAATGGTGCGCATTAATTTTTACCGTGCTGTCTTACGTTTTTATTACCATCACAATAATCGACATTTTCAGAAAGCGTCCCCGGCTATACGGGATATGGATGGTGGCGGCTATGACCTTTTTCGCTTTTCGGATACAAATCGTACCTGCCAATTTTCATGCGGGCGGATTCGTAACCTGGTTTGCGATGTCTGCCTTCAAAATTTATAGTAATAATATGCGTAATTTTGTTTTTGCGCTTCCTGTGGGCGCCGTTGCCTACTGGTTTATGCGTAAAAGGCTTTTGAGGAAAAAATCTACAGACTTTTTAATAGAGAAAATGGATTAAAAATGCTATTGAAGGCGTATGGATTAGGAATGAATAAGCCATACGCCTTTTTATGCGCAGCCTCATGCAGGGGAAGCTACGAAATTTTATTTCGTTTCGGAAGGATGGAAAACAAGCAAATCTTCGATTTTGCATTCCAATACAGTACAAAGTTTGCATAAAACAAAAACATCCAAGCGTGTAATATTATTGGTGCAGTAATTGTCAATCTGTTTCCAGTTCATTTCCGCTTTGTATGACAGCTTGTTTTTGCTTAAGCCCTTTTTCTTTAACAATTCATTTAAACGGATTTCTATAGATCCATAGTTATTTTCCACTTTTTCACCTCTGCTATTTGTATTCTTGAACATTGAAACGATTTCATTTTATAGTTGTTACAGAAGTTTCGTAATCCTTAAAAAGTATTAGACTACTAATTATAGAAATATATGTTTGGTTATAATCAGTTTCATATTTATCATAAAATCTTAACTTATAATCTTTAACTTCTTACAATTCGCCGATATTTCCTTGTAATGTTATTTTATACTTGTTATAGTAAATTTATAATCTGTAAGAAATATTAGAACACTAGATGCAGAAACGCATGTTTTAAATGTAGAATAAGCAGTCTTTGGAACTGCTTTATTTGTATTATTCCTTTAATTTATCAATATAATATCAATGATAATTGCATCAACTTCTAGTGTATTGACTCGTTCATATTCAGGCAAACCTCCTTGCCTATTTCCCTGATAGCGCTACTTCCCAAGCCTCGCTGTAGCCACCGCTGCGCCTGCTTTTGTGAAGCAGCGTTCTCAGGAAATATTCTGCGGAGTTTTACTAGATATGAAGCGGTCACTAGTATGTATAGGCAATCGGTTATGGGAGGCATATGAGAATAGAAAAAACAGATAAAGGAGTCATTTATTTTTTTGTAGAGGAAGAATATTTAAAAAAATACGGTTTGGAGCTTGAAACATTCCGCGATAAGAAGCCTTTTCCAATGGATATTTTTGATGATTTGCTTAGTAGGGCAGTAAAGGAATACGGTGCGGCATTTCGGGACAATGCAGTGCCCAAAAGTATTCGCGTTTTAGGGAATATTGTTATATTTGAAGTGGAAGAAAAGTCGAATATTGTATACTTGGATAATGAATATATTGAAAGGGAACATATTGTGCGGGAAATTTGGGAGTTGTTTCGTACACTGCCAGATGAGACAATTGATATGGGAATAATGGATTTGGAGAAAAAAAGAAATTTGTTAGAAGAAATACGAAGCGAAAAAGGAATCGAATATATTTGGGAAAATTTTATGGATTAGATTAACGCCTCCTCAAAAGCCCAAACAGCATTGAGGAGGCAAAACATAGGTATTGCGCTACTCTTTTGTTTTCAGATTGCGGATATGCATGTATACCGTATTTTTGGAAATGCCAAGAAGCGCCGCAACTTTGATTACGGAGTCTTTGATGTTAAAAATTCCCCTATGATAAAGCTCAAGGATTATTTCCTTGTTTTTATTTTGCGAAGAAATCGTCCGGTCTTCCATAATCACACTTTTTATTTCCATAAGTGCCGTCTCAATCAGTTCGTCTGTACTTTCCGCAAAATTTTCCCGAAGTTCCGGTGAAATCGGCTGAACCGTGGTAGATTCAAAGGAAAACTTTTTTAAAACGGAGGAAAAAGGAATATCCGTATAAAAGTTAATACAAAGCAATCCGATAATCCGCTGATACTCTCCGAAAATCGGAATGGTGGAGGAGCGCAGAGGCACGCCGGATTTCGAACGGTTCAGGTAACAGATATTGGCATGGCTTTGGTCCTGTTCAATTTGGGACAGCATGGAAAGCGCTAAATCCGTAATTGGAGCGCCGTTTGCTCTCCCAGAATAATGTCCGTTTACAGCTTGAATAACAGAATGGTGCAAATTTTCCAAACTGTGCAAAATGATTTCATACCCTTCTCCAAGGTACTCTCCTAAATTTGGCACCATTGCCGCATACGATTCTAAAATAGCCTTGTCCGCAGCTGTCAGTACAAGATACGGTTTGTCACTTGTCATAGAAATACACATGCTCCTTTCTCAGCCTGTGAAAAATTTATATTTCACCGCCTCTAACAAAATATATAAGTTTATTATATTAGGAACGAAACGATTGTACAAGTTGAATAAAATAAATTTTGCCTTTTCGTGAAAAACAGCAAACAAAATTATATTTACTAAAATATATTTTAGTGATATTATTAAATTACAGCAAATGAAAAATAATAACGTAAAGGAGGGAGAGCATGTATCAAACAATTCAGACTGCAAAAGCGGCATCGGCAATTGGTCCTTATTCGCAGGCAATCGCATGCAAAGGGCTTTTGTTTACATCAGGACAAATTCCGGTAGACGCAGGGACGGGAGAAATTGTCGGCACGGAAATCCATGCGCAGGCAGAACAAGTAATGAAAAATATTTCAGCCATTTTAGAAGAAGCGGGAACGGAATTTGGCAAAGTCATAAAAACAACCTGTTTTCTTGCGGATATGGAAGACTTTGCGGTATTCAACGAAGTGTACGGGAAATATTTCGTAAACAAACCGGCAAGGTCCTGTGTTGCAGTAAAAACATTACCGAAAAACGTGCTTTGCGAAGTGGAAGTAATTGCAGAGCTATAGTCACCGTTCAAACGAGGAGGGAAGGTTGAAACTTAAAACGTTCAACCTGTGAAAGGAGCATGGTTATGAAGATGACAGAGAATAACAAAAAAACACGAGAGAAAAAACAACCGACTTTTCTGCTTGCCGTACTACCGGTAATCGCGATGATTTTACTGTTGGGAATAGGCTATGCAATGCTGGGATTAAGCGCGGAGGTACTGATGCTGGTATCTGCGGCGGTGGCGGCAGTCATCGCAATCTGCTTGGGATATACATGGGACGAGATTATGAATTCCATTGTTGAAAAGCTTTCCAAGACAATGCCGGCAATCTTTATATTAATTATTGTAGGCTTTCTAATCGGTACATGGATGATTGGCGGAACAATTCCCATGATGGTATATTATGGTTTGAAAATCATAAATCCATCGTTTTTAATTGTAACGGCATTCCTTGTAACGGCAATCGTATCCATCTGTACAGGAACATCGTGGGGTTCGGCAGGAACTATTGGTGTTGCTTTAATGGGAATTGCATCAGGACTTGGCGCACCGCTTCCGATTGTAGCGGGTGCAGTTGTATCCGGTGCGTACTTTGGAGATAAAATGTCTCCGCTTTCTGACACTACAAATTTAGCCCCGATTGCGGCAGGCTCTAAATTGTACGATCATATCGGGCATATGCTTTGGACGACAGGTCCCGGCTTTATCATCTGCTGTATCGTATATACTGTTGTGGGAATGAACCTAAACGGATTATCCGGAACAGAGCCTGCAAAAGTATCGGTCATTTTAGATACGCTGCATCAGATTTTTTCGTTTAATCCACTGATTATTCTTCCGGTAATTATTGTATTGTACGGTTCTATCCGCAAGAAACCAACCATTCCGGTAATGCTGATTTCGAGTGCGGTTGCAATGTTTAACGGCGTTGTATTTCAGGGATTTAAATTGGCAGACTGCTTTAATGCAGCAATTGGCGGATTTAAGATGGATATGATAAATATTGCCGGATTTGATGCAGCAAACCTGATTTCCGATATTCCGACACTTCTTCAGCGAGGCGGAATGTTATCTATGCTTAGTACGGTATTGATTGCATTTTGTGCATATGGATTTGCAGGAACATTGGCAGTTACAGGCTCGTTGGACATTGTTTTGAACCGGATTATGAAGACGGTAAAGAGCACGTTCGGACTGATTTTTGCGACAATTGTATCTTGTATTACGGCAGTGTTTGTAACATCTAATGGTCAGTTATCAATTTTGATTCCGGGTGAAATGTTCCACAGTACCTATGTAAAACGCGGACTGGAGCCGAGAAACCTTTCCCGCACGTTGGAAGATGCTGCCACAGTCATTGAGCCGATTACACCGTGGACGGCAGCAGGCGTATATATGGCAACAACATTAGGTGTTCCGACGCTCTCATATCTTCCGTGGGCATGTCTGAATTATACGGGAATCATATTTGCCATGATTTGGGCGGCTACAGGAATCGGTATTATGAAGATTAAGAAAGACAGCGAAAACTATGCAGAATATGTTGCGCTGAATAAGGCAGACGGAATTGATGTAGAAGCGGTTAAGTAAAGAAAAAGGAGGCATTGTGATGTCAGACCTTAAATTTGATTTTGACACAATTGTGGACAGAAGAAACACAAACTGCGGTAGATGGGATACGATGGATAAAAAGTATGGAAGCAATGAATTGATTCATCTTGGTGTTGCGGACATGGATTTTCGTGCGCCCCAACCGATTATAGACGGTTTTCAGCAATGTGTAGACCACGGAATTTTCGGCTATACGGACTTAAATGAGGCATTTTATGATAGCTTTATCTCATGGATGAAAAGAAAACATGCTGCGGATGTAAAGAAAGAAGAGATTTTATTTTGCCCAAGAATTAACATTTCGTCCAGCGTGTGCGTAGAAACATTTACACAGCCGGGGGACAGCGTTATCATTAACACACCGGCATATGGTCCTTTATATAATGCGATAGTAAAAAACAACAGGGATGTGCTTGAAAGCAGGCTGGTTTTGGAAAATGACAGGTATCGGATTGATTTGGACCATTTGGAAGAAATTATAACGCCGGATACAAAACTGTTTATCCTGTGCAGTCCGCACAATCCGGTGGGGCGTGTATGGACGAAAGAGGAGTTGACGGAGATTGGCGAATTTTGCGTCAAGCATCAGTTGATTTTATTTTCCGATGAAATTCATGGGGATATTACGGCGCCGGGAACTCATTTTGTTTCAACACTTTCGTTACAAGAGGAAATAAGACAGCTTTTGGTTGTGGCAGCGTCTCCAACGAAAACATTTAACATTCCGGGTGTTATTTTATCGTATCTGGTTATTCCAAACAGTGAGCTGCGAAAAAAGATACAGGATGATATTGACCGCATAGGAATGCACAATCCTACGATTTTTGCGGTAACGGCTGCGGAGAAGGCATATACGGAGTGCGATGACTGGTATGACGCGGTAACGGATTATATCAATGAAAATGAAGCTTATACGCGCAGTTACTTTGCCGAGCATATGCCGGAAATCCATATATATCCGCGCGAAGGTACTTATTTGCTGTGGATGGATTATTCCCGGTTAAACTGTACGGAAGAAGAATTGGAAAAATGGTTTATTGAGAAGGCACATGTCGGTGTGTATATGGGAACTGTTTTTCGGGAAGAAGGGCGCGGATGTATCCGCGTGAATATTGCCAGTTCAAGAAACCTGTTAAAACAGGCATATGAGCAGATGGCAAGTGTTTATAGTGAATTAAAAGCAAAATAGCAGGCAGAATTTTTGAAACGGCGTTCCTTATGGCGTGATGTCATGAGGAATGCCGTTTTTTACTTTATAGGAAATTACGTTCTATAAAGTAAAAAACCCTCCGGGGGATGCGCA
>CAMWNY010000003.1 GCA_947175775.1 uncultured Lachnospiraceae bacterium
GGTGGGGAATTGGGGAAAGGGCGACAAAATAAACTTACCTTTAATGTATCAATAATACCGAATTTTGCCGCGTATTTCAAGTAATTTCGAAAAATTTAATAAAATATTTGCAAAAGTCCGTTCAAACATATCAAATCGTATGCAATTGTGCACGCAAATCGTGTTTTGCCTTTAAGAATAGTTAGAAACAGACGGCACAAAACCTTCAAAAATAAACAAATCAAAACTTTTTGAAACCCGCTCCAACTCTTCCTGCGAGCGTACTGTCCATGCCACGCTTAGGGACCGGTAAAGTTTGCGGCAGAGAATACGTGAGAGTTCATTTCTGTGCTTGCAGTTGTATGCCACAAAATCAGGCGCCGCATAACAGTTTCCAATTAAATGGGACAATAAAAAGTATGACAGGCGCAGTTTTTTCCTTGTAAAGTCCTCCGAGAGCTGGCCTCTGACAATATTAGGACGGTGTTTTTTGTACCAACGCACGGCAAGCGGGTGAAACGATTCAATACAGTAGTGTCCTTTGTAATTGGAAAGAATACGGTCGCAAATGCTGCAAAGCCTGTTTGCGTTTTTCTCGACCTTGTATTCAATAATCAGCGGTACGCGTCCGTCAACTGCTTTTAATACTTCCTCAAAAGAAGGAATCTTTTCGTCCGTGCCAAGCAGACGGAAACGCCGAAGCTCCTCAAAGGTATAATCCCTCAAATACCCTTTGACGCCGCAGATGCGGTTCAAGGTGTCGTCATGGAACACGACAGGGACATTGTCTTTCGTCAGATGTACGTCAAATTCAATGCCGTAACCCAAGTCGGCGGCGCGCTTTATTGCTGAATAGGAATTTTCAGGTAAAACCGGCTCTCCGCTTTTTTTTCTGCCGTGAAGCCCCCTGTGCGCGTACATGTGCCCGAAAAACGGGGTATAGTCAGGCCTGTGGCGGATACGCGGTTTGATTGAAATTAAATATAGGGCGCAAGCTGCGCATAAAATCAGAAGTAGAAATAAGATGTTCATGAAAATCGCCTCCTATAAAAATATTATAAAATATTTATTCAAAATGCAACAACATCTCAAAATTTGTAACGGTTCAGCCTTCGGCTTCCTGTTACAAACATAAGCCATGCAAAATCGCTTCGCAGTGGTTTGATGCATCTCAACCAATACGCTGTTTCATGAACTATTATCAATATTATCAAAATTATCAAAATTCCATAAAGTTTTCAGTGAATTGTTGTACTTTTTGATTTTTTAGTATAATATAAATTTGTATGGATTGATTTCAAGAGGGAGGATTTTGAGAACGGTTGAACAGGAATGGAGGACATTTATGAAGAAAAGAATATTGGCATTGGTTTTGGCGGCAGCAATGGCGTTTGGAACGGCGGGCTGCGGATTGTTTACAGTCCAAAACGAAAGCCCTGCCGACATTGCAAAAGACAGCATAGCGAACGAATTTCATAATGGCGCGCAGGAAAGCACAATTGCCGAAGAAGATATAGAAGATGCGGCTGCCGGAGTGGATAGTGCAC
The DNA here is from genome assembly GCA_947175775.1 of uncultured Lachnospiraceae bacterium. Lineage (GTDB taxonomy): Bacteria > Bacillota > Clostridia > Lachnospirales > Lachnospiraceae > COE1. Next base: position 1,527 of record CAMWNY010000003.1, read on the forward strand.
CTAAGGAAGTACGGTATCAGGACGATTATTATGAGTATGTTAATCAGAACCTTCTTTCCAAAATCGAGCTTGCGGCGACAGACGCGCACTGGGATTGGTTTGGTGAGCTGAATGCCGTGGTGAGCAGCGAGATGGAGGATATTATCCGTGAGCTTGCCGGGGACGGAAAAACATATGAGAAAGGAACGCCGGAGCAGAAGATTAAGGATATGTACGAGTGCGTATCCAATACTGAAAACAGGGAGAAAACAGGTTTAGGACCGCTAAAGCCATATATGGACAGCATTAGAAATGCCAAAAATATTGACGAGTATGTAGATGCGCTTGCGCATCTTTCCGGTGAGTTCGGCTTTAGCAGCATTGTAGGCGGTTATTATATTTCGCAGGATAAGGCGGACTCGAGCGAATATTCGGTCTATATGATGTATGCGGATACATTGATTGGCAAGGAGTACATTGAAGGAAAAGAAACAAAAGAATATGTTGACATGTATCTTGACTATGTGAATGACATGCTGGTAGAGTTTGGCATGAGTGCAAGTGAAGCAGCAGCAAGTACGGATTCGATTGAAACGCTTCTGCGCGACATCTGTGCATCGACGCTCACGACAGAGCAGCTTTATGATCCGAAGATTACCTACAATGTCTACACGGCAAAAGAGCTGCAGCAGCTTTACACAAACGTGGATGTGGATAAGATGCTCAAAACACTCGGCGTTTCCGGACAGGATAAATATATTGTGATTGATGTCGAACAGGCGAAAAAGATTAATTCGCTCCTGGTGGAGGAAAATCTGCAGGCGTTAAAAGATTATTCAAGCTTTGTCATGCTTAATGATGTGGCAGAATATGCCTCGTCAGGCTATGTGAAGCTGCACGATAAAATGCAGAATTCCCTGTACGGTATTACGGAGAGCTGGGGCGACGAGAAAATATGGATGGATCTGACACAGGACTTACTTCCGTGGGATTTTGGAACCATTTACGTGAAAGAGCACTTTTCACAGGAGGACAAAGAGGCTGTGGAAGGTATGATAGATCTGATTTTGAAGGAATATGAAACGATTATCAACAAGCAGGAATGGATGAGCGACGCAACAAAAAAGAAGGCAATCAAAAAGCTTGAAACCATGCAGGTTAAAATCGGTTATCCTGAGGAATGGCCCGCAGCGAAGGATATGATGCAGGTAACGCCAATATCAGAGGGCGGGAGCCTGATTTCAAACTGGCTGGTCAGCATGCAGGTCGCAATTGAGGCGCAGCTGCAGCAGCTTGGTACGAAAGTGGACCGTTCCGAGTGGGATGTGACGCCGCAGACGATTAATGCGATGTATGATCCGTTAAACAATGAGATTATCTTTCCGGCAGCAATTTTGCAGGCGCCGTTTTATAACAGCAGAAATTCGGACGGGGCAAATTTGGGCGGTATCGGCTTTGTTATTGCACATGAGGTAAGCCATGCGTTTGACTCAAGCGGTGCGCTGTATGATGAATTCGGAAATTACAATGTTTGGTGGACGGACGAGGAACTTGCAGAGTATGACAGGCTTTCCCAGTCCATTGTGGAATATTACAATAACTATGAAATGATGGGCACAAAGGTTAATGGCGACCTGACGCTTATGGAAAATATTGCGGATTTGGGCGCGATGACGTGTATTACGTCCATTATTGGGGACGATGAGGATGCGCTTGACGATGCGTTCGGACAGATGACCTATAACTGGGCAAGCGCGGATACGGCGAGTTTTATGATGTATCTGTTAAACACGGATACGCATTCGCCGAATAAGGTTAGGGTGAATGCCGTGCTCAGCTCATGCGATGCATTTTATGATATTTATGATATTGCGGAAACAGACGGAATGTATGTTGCCCCGGAGGACAGGGTCGGCATTTGGAGATAAAAATAAGGGGGAAAATAAGATGAAGGGACTTAGGAGAAAAATCGCGGCGCTTGTTATGACGCTTGCAGTGCTTGAGGGAGCAGTGCCGTTTGCGGCTGATAATATGATGCAGGTACAGGCAGCGGAGTTTAGCGTTACAGAGAGTAAGGCAGTGCTTTACAGCAACGACAATACAAAAGTGTACCGGCTGCCGGATGAGAATTCGGGTGCTGTTACAACTATCGCAAGCGGAATTCCGGTTAATGTGACTGGTATCACCTCAAACGGCTGGTTTCAGATTTCACTGAACGGTGTCTATTATGTGCCGGGGTATGGCTTGGAATCGAGGAATTCCGGAAATACCAATCCGGTTGTAAATAATACGGATGTATCCATTCTGACGCGGGGCACATTTTCTTTTTTCAAAAATCCGCAGCTTGGAGACTTCACGAAAACAGAAGTGGAGGATATGGACGAAAATACGTACATCAAATATCTTGATTCGTATTTAATGGGTTACGCGATGATTGAAAACTGTATTCTGCAGGACAGCGGGGAACGGCTGAAGACGGTGTATGAGAGCGAATCAAGGCTGGATAAAAACGTTGCCGGAATGACGATGCAGGCATATCTGATTAATTACAGGAACAATTATTTAAGTGACAGTCTTGCGGGACCGTTTCGCTCAGATAAGGATTTGAAGCTTGCGATGAACCGGGCGATACGATATGAAATTGAAACCTTTGGAGCGGTTTACAAAAGCTCAAACGTTGGTGACAGTGAGAGCAAAATGACAAAGTTTTTGGAGGGTGTAATCAACCAAATGAAAGCGGAGCAGGGAGTTTCTTTTACCTGCCGTATGGAATACGGGGATTACAAGACGGGCAGCGGCGACGAAGGAAAAGGCTGGATTATTGAATTTACAAGGAAAAAATAGGAGCAAATCTACCAATGTACAATAAGGAGCATCTTGTAACAGCTGATACAGAAGGAAATTTTTATTGCAGGGCAGTGGATGCTGTCCTGAATTGCCATGAAAATCAGCAGGTATGCGGAATAGGCTGTCCATGCTTTATCATGACGGATACCGTCGCAAAAGAGGACGGCTGTTTTGCGTGTCATTATGAGGGGGATCGGTCTGACGAGGGCTCACCCCTCTTTCCGTCTGTGCAGGGATTGGACGAACGGCTTGCGAAGGCGTATCAGTTTGCAGCGCACGCACATCGCGGACAGAACCGGAAGGGTACGAAAATACCGTATTTTGCACACATTATTACGACAGCGAACTATTGTATGCAGCTTACGGATGATATTGAGATTATTCAGGCGGCGATTCTTCATGATACAATCGAAGATACGGCTGTAACGCTGGAAGACTTGCGCCGTGAGTTTGGAGAGCGTATAGCAGGAATTGTAGAGGCAGATACGGAGGACAAGCGCCGTGACCGTCCGGCATCCGAGACATGGGAAATCAGAAAGCAGGAGACGGTCGAGCATTTGTCGCACCAGCCGTATGAGGCAAAACTTGTGATGCTCGCGGATAAAACGGCAAACGCCGAGTCGCTTGTCAGAGAGTGGGCGCAGTGCGGCGACGCTGTTTGGAATAAGTTCAACATGAAAGATAAGAAAAAGCAGGAGTGGTATTTTCGGTCCGTGGCGGACTGTCTTGCGGAGTTTTCTGACACAAGTGTCATGAAAACGCTTATGGAGTACATAGACCGGCTTTTCGGAAAGAAGGCTTAAAATGAGTGAGGCGTCAGTAACGCTTAAAAAGGGTGAAGGAAGAAGTCTGAAGGCAGGCGGCTTATGGGTGTATGATAATGAGATTGACACGGTAAACGCAACGTTCCACAACGGCGATATTGTAGTGGTGCACGATTTTGACGGTTATGTGATGGGGCGCGGTTTTATCAACCAAAATTCCAAAATCAGGGTGCGCATGATGACGCGCAGACCAAATCGGCAGGTGGACGAGGAGCTTTTAAAGGAGCGGGTACAGGCGGCATGGAACTACAGGAAGGATACGGTGGACACGTCATCATGCAGGGTGATTTTCGGGGAGGCGGATTTTCTTCCCGGACTTGTGATTGACAAGTATGAGGATGTGCTTGTCGTTGAATCGCTTGCGCTTGGTATTGACCGATTTAAAGAGACGATTGTAACATTGCTGAAAGAGGCTCTTTTGGCGGACGGCATCAAAATCCGCGGTGTGTATGAGAGAAGCGATGCAAGAGAGCGTGAAAAGGAAGGATTGCCGCGTGTGAAAGGGTTTATTGGCGAACCGTTTGATACAAATGTGGCGATTACGGAAAATGGCGTGCGTTATTTGGTGGACGTGGCAAACGGGCAGAAGACAGGTTTTTTCCTTGACCAAAAATACAACCGGCTCGCGATACAGAAATTGTGCAGGGGAAAGCGTGTTTTGGACTGCTTTACGCATATGGGAACCTTTGCGCTGAATGCAGGCATTGCAGGAGCAAAGGAGGTAACAGGACTTGATATTTCGGAGTTTGCGGTGAAGCAGGCACAGGAAAACGCGCGGCGCAACGGTTTGCAGGATACGGTGCAGTTTCGGTGTGCAAACGTTTTGGATGAGCTGCCGCGTATGGCATCAGACGGTGAGCAGTATGATGTGGTAATTCTTGACCCGCCGGCGTTTACAAAGTCGCGTGAGGCGACAAAAAACGCAATTAAGGGCTATCGTGAGATTAACAGGAAGGGGCTGCAGCTTGTAAAAGACGGCGGTTATTTGGCAACTTGTTCCTGTTCGCATTTTATGACGCAGGAGCTTCTTGCAAAGACAATCAAAGAGGCGGCAAAGAGTACGCATAAGCGTTTACGGCAGGTGGAGTTCCGCACGCAGTCACCGGACCATCCGATTTTGTGGGCGGCGGATGAGAGTTATTATTTGAAATTCTACATTTTTCAGGTAGTAGCTGAATATTTTTAAAACATAGGAATTTGGTAACAGGAAGCCGAAGGCTGAACTGTTACGGAATTTGTCACCTATTGTAAAAATATGTTGACACAAAAGAGAATATTTGATACTATAAAGAAAAGTTTAACGCGCTAAATTTTATGAAAATTTAATAGACTTTATTTTCTTTAAATATTCTAAGAAAGGCATTTTATGAATATTTTAGAAAGAAGATAAAATGAGGAAGGAGAATAGCAAAAATGGATGACAATAAAAATGTAGTTGACAATGGTGGTTTTTTATGGGGATTACTTGGATGCTGTATCCCTATCGTTGGTTTAATTTTATTCCTTGTATGGAAAGATACAAAGCCAAAGACTGCTAAGGCTGCTGGAATCGGTGCACTTGTATCGGTTGTTTTAGCTGTTATATATTATATCGTTATGTTTGTCATAATAGGAGCAGGAGCAATGGCGCTTGGCTAAGCGGATTGGCAGGTTTCTGCAGATTCTTTTTGGATGTCATGCGAGACCAGACCGTTCTTTCTTTTTTCGCGGCAGGCAGTTTCCAATTTGTGCACGCTGCACAGGAGAGTTGGTCGGCATATTGATTGCCATTCCCGTTGCTGTTTGTTTTGGCTGTTTGGACTTTTGGGTTACGTGTCTGCTGATGCTTCCGCTGATTGTGGATGGATTTACACAAAGGCTGACGGCATATGAAAGCAATAATATACGAAGATTATGGACGGGTATATTATTTGGGTTTGCGCTCATATTTATGTTTATTTATTTTCATCGTACTTGTGTCCATATTGCGGGTTGGATTTTAAAGCTTTTTAATGATCCGCAGGAAGTGGACAGAGTGATGGAACGTTTTATCTAAACAAATTAAAACAAATCGGGCTGAACATGTGTAAGCGGTTTATCCCGATTTTTTATGCTTTTTTCATATACGGTTTGAATGAACAAAGTAACAGGGATTGCTTGACAGGAGGGAAACAGAAAATGGGTAATGCAGAAATAAACAAAAGTTGTCCTTATGTAAAGAAGTGTGGGGCATGCCATATCGGGGAGAGAACCTATGAGGAGGAGCTTGCCCAAAAGAAACAGCAAGTGGAAGCATATGTAAAAAAATACTGTCCGGTAGCAGACATGGCGGGAATGTACTATCCCTATCATTACCGAAACAAGGTACATGCTGTGTTTGGCAGAATTAAGGATGAAGTGGTGGCAGGTACTTATGAAGAGGGAACGCACCGCATTATTCCAATAAAAAGCTGTCTGATTGAGGATGCGCAGGCATCCAAAATCATTGAAACCGTGACAGATTTGATAAAATCCTTTAAGATTTGGGTATACAATGAGGATACCTGCCGCGGGTTGATGCGCCACATTCTGATTAGAAAGGGAATGTCCACAAAGCAGATTATGGTAGTGCTTGTGACGGCAGGACCGGAGTTTCCGCACAAAAAGAACTTTGTTGCAAAGCTTCGGGAGATTCATCCTGAGATTACAACAATTGTGCAGAACATCAATGACCAAAATACTACAATGGTGCTTGGTGAAAAGAATAAAGCGCTTTACGGAAACGGTTATATTGAAGACGTGCTGTGTGGGCTGCAGTTTCGGATTTCACCTTCATCATTTTATCAGATTAACTCCGCCCAGGCACAGGTATTGTATAAAAAAGCAATCCAGGCTGCTGCGCTTACAGGAACGGAGACAGTGATAGACGCTTACTGTGGAATTGGAACAATCGGAATGGTAATGGCAGCAAAGGCTAAACGCGTTATCGGAATTGAGTTAAACAGCGATGCCGTGAGGGATGCAAAGGAAAATGCAAAGCGCAATAATATTGACAACATCCGTTTTGTCGTGGGGGATGCCACAGAATATATGACAAGTATGTCGGAAAATTCGGAGCATGCGGATGTGCTTGTTCTTGACCCGCCTAGAAGCGGAAGCACAGAATCGTTTGTCAAGGCGGCAGCATCCATTGCACCAAAAAGGATTGTATACATATCCTGCAATCCCGAAACGTTAGGACGTGATTTGAAGTGGTTCCATAAAGCAGGGTATCGGACGGTGAAAGCAGAGGGTGTTGATATGTTTGCGTTTACAAATCATACCGAAGCCATTGTAACAATGCAGCGTAAAGACAGAAGATAAAAAATATGATAATTTTTGAAAGGATTCGGCGCTGTCAATCGTATTCTTTATGAAACGAAAACAAAGCATGGGAACACGGAGGAAACGGATATGAAGAAAAAAGCAGCAAAGGCTGTTGCGGCAATGGCAGTGGCTGTTCTTGTTATGGGAAATATGGCAATGGTGGCGCAGGCGCATCACGGACACTCCTCGGGCACAGCGGCGCAGACGCCATATTGCTATGAGGACGGGAGCTGTGATGTTGATGGAGTATGCCTGAATGGAACGGACTGTGACGGAACGGTGCATCATTCACAAACAACTTCGGCAAGCCGGTCAGGGCACCATTCCCAAAGAGGGCATCACGGAGGACGCCATCACTAGAACAAAAGTTTTGAAAACCTCGCCGTTTGTGCGGGGTTTTTGTCGTGTTGCGGAAATAAAAGGGAGGGAAGCCTTTGAAAAGCGCAGAAGAACTGAACCGTGTTATGGACACTTATGCGGATATGGTTCGCAGAATATGTTTTGTGCATTTAAAGAACAGGCATGACACGGAGGACGTATTCCAAAATGTTTACATGAAATATATGCTTTATGAGAGCGATTTTGCAGACAGTGAACACGAAAAAGCGTGGTTTGTAAGGGTGACAATCAATGCATGTACAGACTGGCTGCGCTATCTTTCACGCAGAAAATGGGTGTCATTAGAGATGATTGCGGAAGAACAGGCAGCATTGGATGATACGTCTGCGGAGGTTATGGAGGTTGTTTTAAGGCTGCCTGAAAAGTACCGGAATGTTATCTATCTTTTTTATTATGAGGGATATTCTGCCGTAGAGATTGCAGGAATACTTGGACGTAAGGAGAATACCGTTTACACATGGCTTTCCAGAGCCAAGGAGATATTGCGGGAAAAATTGGGAGGTGAATGGGCGTGAACAGAATTCAGGAAAGTATGGAGAAGATACAGGCATCAAAGGAACTTCGGCAGACCACGCTGCAGTATTTGGAAACGCAGCGGTCACGGAAGAACCGTTTCAATCGTTCCCCTTTTCCAAGGCTTATTTTGGCGGCGGCATGCCTGTTTCTTATTTTGGGAACAGGAGGATACAGCGTATACCGTATACCGGTTTCGTATATCAGCATTGACGTAAATCCATCCATAGAGCTTGGAATTAACCGCTTTGGAAGAGTAGTGTCCGCTGAGGCATATAATAAGGATGGTCAGGATATCATCAAACATGTGGCGCTGAAAAATATTCCGTACCTTTTGGCAATTGAACGACTTATGCAGGATGAAAAATACCAGCGTTTTCTGTCAAGAGATGCACAGCCTGTTCTTACCATTGTTTCGGACCGGACGGATACAATAATAGAAGAATTGAATACAGATGAATTTCTGCAAAAATACGGGACACAGACCTACACCAGCGATACGGTCTGCATGAAGGAAGCACATATGCATGAGATGTCGTTTGGAAAGTACCGCGCTTATTTGGAGCTTTCGGAATATGATCAAAACGTTACGGTTGAGGACTGCCACCGTATGACAATGGGAGAGATTCAAAATAGGATTGACAGGTGCAGACTAAATCATACAGGGGGAAATAAAAACGGTCACAGAGGGCACCACGGGAATGCTTCGGGACATTGACATAGATGCCCACAATTGGTAAAATATAAAATAGATAAATACATTCCCTTTGACTATCAAAGTAATTGGGTGTAAGAAAAATACGGGTACGCCGTTTCAGGGTGATGCGGTGTGTGAGGAGGATATTTATGTATCATTGTCATGTGTGTTTTTATTTTATCGGTAATCAAAGCCAGTTGTTTGAAATCGTTAGAGGAATGCCCCCGTTTAACCCTTTTGTCCATGAATTCATAGAAAGCGCGTGTCCTGAAAAGGAGCTTGCGGCAAAAGCCGACGTGCTTCTTGTTGATTTGCAGGGGCTGGACGCGGCAAAAACTGTGCAAACCATAATCGGTTGGAAAAAACCGGAGGCAGATTTGATATTGCTGGCAGAGCAGGGACAGTTTACAGGTTTGACAGACACTCTAGAGAATGTTACGGATATTTGGATAGTGCCGATGACGGATGATGAGTTCCGGTTTCGGTTCCTTAGGTGGCAGCAGTCTTGTAAGACACAGCGGGATTTTTGGCAGACCAGTCAGTATTTGGAGAGCACAATCAACAGTGTTCCAAATCTGATTTGGTACAAGGACAAAAACGGCATTCATGAAAAAGTGAATGACAGTTTCTGCGCAACGGTGAATAAGTCCAAGGAGCAAGTTCAGGGACGCGGGCATGCTTATATTTGGGATGTGGAGCAGGATGACCCTGCATGTATTGAATCGGAACGTGTTGTTATGGAAAAGGAAGAGACGCTTATTTCCGAGGAAACCATTCAAACCGGAGAGGGAACAAGAGTGCTTACGACATACAAATCCCCGTTATATGATTGGGATGGAAGCGTTATGGGAACTGTGGGCGTGGCGATTGACGTGACAAAAGAACGTGCGTATGCACAGGAGCTGATTAAGAAGAATCAGACCTTGGAGATGCTTTTTACGACGATGGACTGCGGTGTAATGTGTCATACGATGGATGGTTCACGAATTATCAGCATTAACCGGGCAGCTTTGAATATTTTGGGGTATCAGTCGAGGGCAGAGTTATCACGGGCTGGTTTTAATTTGGTTGCGTCTTCTGTACATGAGGAAGACAGAAGTAAAGTTGAGAACAGTATACAATCGTTGAAAAATGTGGGAGACAGTGTCAATTTGGAATATCGCGTCCGCCACTCGGACGGAGCGATTGTTTATGTGTTGGGCAGCTTTAAGCTTGTGGAGGAGGACGGTGAAATCTGCTGTCAGCGTTTTCTTTTGGACCGCACGGCGGAAAAGTTTCAGGAAGAAGAGGAGCGGATGCGGGATAAGCGCAAGCAGATGGAGCTTATTCAGGCGCTCAGCATTGATTATAACCTGATCTGCTTCTTTGATTTGGAAAACGGAACAGGAAAGGCGCTTCGCATTGGCGAATGCAAAAATAAGATTTTGGATACTGTTTTTGCCGGAGATCTGTCTTGGGAAGAATGCATGGAGCGTTACATAGAAACGGGCATTTTTGACGAAGATAAAGAGACAATGCATTGTGCTGTTTCTCGAAAGCAGCTTGAGGCGGAGCTTTTGAAAAAGCCAATATTTACCGTGAATTATCGTATTACCTGTTGCGGTGAGATGCGGTATTTCCAAATGAAGGTTGTGCGTGTTGGAGATTGGTCTAAAAACCGAAATGTCGTTTTAGGCTTACGCAGTGTGGACGAGGAGACGCGGAGTGAGCGCGAGAGAAACGAGCTGTTGGAGAATGCGCTTTTGCAGGCAAATCGTGCGAGCAAAGCAAAGAGCATATTCCTTTCGAATATGTCGCACGATATTCGTACGCCGATGAATGCCATTATCGGTTTTACCGCGTTGGCAATTACGCATATTGACCGCAAGGAGCAGGTGGAGGAATATCTGAAAAAGATTATGACATCCGGAAACCATTTGCTGAGTCTGATTAATGATGTGCTGGATATGAGCCATATTGAGAGCGGCAAAATCCATTTGGAGGAGGAGCCGTGCAGCCTTCCGGATATTATGCATGAACTGCGCAATATTATTCAGGCGGATATTCATGCAAAGCAGTTGGATTTATATATGGATGCTGTTGATATTCATAATGAAGAAATCTGCTGCGACAGGCTGCGTTTGAATCAGGTGCTCTTAAACTTGTTGAGCAATGCCGTGAAATACACGGGGGCAGGCGGAATGGTCAGCCTAAAGGTGGTTGAAAAGGGCGGTGCGGCAGCAGGGTATGCGAATTACGAGTTCCATATTAAGGATACCGGCATCGGTATGAGTGAAGAGTTTGTGGCACATATTTTTGAGCCTTTTGAGCGGGAACGCAATTCGACAATCAGCGGGATTCAGGGAACCGGACTCGGAATGGCGATTACCAAGAATATTGTGGATATGATGAATGGTACAATTGAAGTGAAGAGCAAACAGGAGTTCGGAACAGAGTGCATTGTTTCGGTGCCCTTGCGTGTTAACGGCGGAAAGAAAGAGCCGCAGACGATTCCTGAGCTGAATGGGTTCCGTGCACTTGTGGTGGATGATGATTTCAATACTTGTGACAGTGTATCCTGCATGCTTGAGCAGATAGGTCTGCGCGCAGAATGGACGCTGTCGGGAAAAGAGGCTGTCCTGCGGACACGTCAGGCGGTAATGCGTGATGATCAGTATTTCATATATATTATTGACTGGCTTTTGCCTGATATGAATGGTGTTGAGGTGGCAAGAAGGATTCGTCAGGAAACGGGAAAAGATGTACCGATTATTATTTTGACCGCGTATGACTGGTCCGATATTGAGGATGAAGCGCGTGAGGCAGGCGTAACCGCATTCTGCAGTAAACCGCTGTTCTTCTCTGAGCTGCACGGATGTCTGTACTCGATTATAAAGTCAGATGCAAAAGAAGAAAAGGAAGAGAAAACCAAAGCGCCGCTGCGTACCGGCCGTATTTTGCTTGCGGAGGACAATGAGTTGAATCAGGAAATTGCGGTTGCAATTTTGGAGGAAGCGGGATTTTCCGTAGAGGTCGCTTCCAACGGCAGGATTGCTGTGGATAAACTTAACGCGTCCGAACCGGGATACTATCAGGTTGTGCTGATGGATGTTCAAATGCCGGAGATGAACGGATACGAGGCAACACGGGCGATTCGAAAGTTGGAGAATAAGGCGTTGGCGTCGATTCCTGTTTTGGCGATGACGGCAAATGCCTTTGAGGAGGATAAGCAGGAAGCGCTAAGAAGCGGGATGAACGGGCACATCGCGAAGCCGATTGACATGAAAACATTGATGGAGATGTTGGACGGAGTGCTTGGGTAAAAGCAATTATTTAAAAAAGTGATACAATAAATATAAGGAGAAACAATTATGGCAAACAAGTATGCAGGAACACAGACGGAAAAAAATTTGGAGGCGGCTTTTGCGGGTGAGTCACAGGCGCGTAACAAATATACATATTTTGCTTCCGTGGCAAAAAAGGAAGGATACGAGCAAATATCTTCTATATTTCTAAAGACGGCTGATAATGAGAAAGAACATGCAAAAATGTGGTTCAAAGAGCTTGCGGGTATTGGCAGTACAGCAGATAATTTAGCTGCTGCGGCTGATGGGGAGAATTTTGAATGGACTGATATGTATGAAGAGTTTGCAAAGACAGCGGAGGCAGAAGGATTTAAAGAACTTGCTGAAAAGTTTAGGGCAGTAGGAGAGATTGAGAAACACCATGAGGAGAGGTATCGTGCACTTTTAAAGAATATTGAGGCAGCAGCTGTATTTGAAAAGAGTGAAGTAAAGGTATGGGAGTGCCGCAATTGTGGACATATAGTGGTAGGGACAAAGGCACCGGATGTTTGTCCTGTTTGTAATCATCCACAGGCTTATTTTGAGGTGCATGCTGAAAACTATTAAGAGAAAAATTTAAGAGAAATCAAGAACGCTGCGAAAGGAGGAATGCTCTCATTTCGCAGCGTTTTTATGCAGAGATTATGGATTAAGGATTAAATACAACTATTTTTGTCATATCGGTATATCCTATGCCAAGCATATGTTTCTTAAACTTCTCCATGGTATCGGCAAATTTATTATAACTTTCCAGTGCCTTTGCAAAGTTCTCAAGTGCAAGTGCATTATTATCGTCCTCAGCGGCATACCACGAGTCACAGCCGTATTGATGAATGTTATCGTGATATGTTACCAAATCCTTAAATATTTGACTGTCTTTAATGCGTGAATCAGTCTGTGCGGCTGCCCATTTGCCAAATTTACATCCTTTTGGATTATTGAGCTGCGTGATTTTCAGGTGTTCAAAATGGGCAAGGTTATTGTAAAGACGCCATGTAAAGATTAAATGGTCTACTTTAAAAATGTGAAGCCAGTCTTGTGTTGACAGGTTAGAAAAGCCCCTAGCCATATCACTTCGTGCCGTATCGATAAAACGGCTTATTTTATACATATGTTTTCCTGTATTAAGGCAATCTTCACCGAGCGTCATATAGCTGTCCGCGATATCTTCCATTGATTTTACAAACAAATCCGTAACTTCTGATTGTGTATTTACAGAATTGTAGATACTGTTGATGCTGTCGTTGATTAAGTCCATTTGTGAAGTCATGGTGTTAAAATCATTTACGGAACGCTGCATCATTTCATTGTTTTCATTGAGGTGGGAAGTCGTGTTGTTTACAAGCTTAATCAATTCCTCAATACTTGCGCGCAGTTCGTCAACATATTTTACAATTGTTTCTGCAGACTGCGAGGTATTTTTGGAAAGTTCTGTCATTTGGTTTGCAACAACAGCAAATCCCTTTCCGGACTCTCCTGCTCTTGCTGCTTCTATGGAAGCGTTTAAAGCAAGCATACTGCTTTGGCTTGAAATTTTTTTGATCATACCGATGATGCTGCTGATTTCTGTAATTTTGTCATGGAAAAACTGCGCTTTATCGTTGATACTGTTGACTTCCGCTGCAGAATCGGCAACTGCGTTTATGGTTTCTGTTACATGCTCAATACTTGTCTGAGAAACTTTGACAGCGTTTAAGGTTGTTTCTCTGATATGGTTTGCCTCATCAGAAATCTTACTCAAAGACTCCTGAAGATTACGGCTTGAATCATTCATATTTTGAATTGATACATTTTGTGCGTTTACCTGGTCAAGCATTTTCTTAATGGTAGTGCTGTCGCCGATAGACAGCATGGATTCATTTAAACGCATAACAAAATTGTTGTTCGCATTTAAAAAGGTATAAATAAGCTGATTAAGTTTTTCGGCATATGATTTATCAGTAAAGGAGGACGTGTCGATGGGGGTAAAGCTGCCATTGATAATATTGTCCATAGCCTGAATCATAAGCTGTTTATCATTGTCTGTTGGTGTAATATTTTTTTTATTAAACATAGCATCCTCCTTAGTATAGTGTACAATTTAATATAAATTCTGAATATTAACTTTATTTTATCATAAGCGTAAGAAAGTAGCAACCGTTTGTAAATAAAGTACTAGGGTTTTTAAAGGACCTTTCAAACTGATAAGTAAAACTGCAAATTATGATAAAATAGACAAAGATTTAAAGTGTATGGCATAAATTGTTGTAATATTTTACAAAATATGTTAATATAGAAGCGACTACTTATTTACAATTGCTTACTGGATGGAGGATTCTTATGAAACGAAAAGGTCTAAAATTAATGCCGGTACTTTTAATTATGGCGGCAATACCAATGTTATTCATGTTTACTGTTGCAATATCTGGCATTAAGGATGCATGTGGAGGCATTACTGAGACAATGGTGCGTCATGAACTGGGTGCGGCACAATATGCATTTGAGGTGTCGGTAGAAAACATGGCAGTAGGTACATATATGTATACGAATGGAAAATTTTATAAAGGCAGAAAGAATGTAGGAGATGATACGCAATTTTTTGACAATTTCAGCCAGGAGGTAGATCTTCAGGTTTCTGTTTACTATGATAAAACGCGCGTGGCTACAAGTCTTATGGATCGGGACGGAAATCATTTAATAGGCATGGAGGCAGATCCGGATATTTATGAATTGGTTGTACAGCAAGGGCAGGATTATTATGCTGAGGATATGAATTTTGAAGGTGAATTATATTATGGAATGTATTGCCCGCTATATCAGTATAATAGTGACAAAATAATAGGTATGACTTTTGTGGGATTAAAGAAGGATATAATAAACAATATATATATTGAAAGGATGGTAAGAAGCCTGGCTTTTCTGAGCGTTATTTTTGTGATAGGCATCTTAGCTGTTATTGTAATTGCAAAGCTGATTTCTAACGGTATAAAAGAAGTCGCTTTCATGTTGAACCGTGTGGCAGACGGGGAATTAAATGTACAAGTCAAAAAGAAACTTATGGCGCGTGCTGATGAAGTTGGGGATATTGCGATTGGTGTTGACAAACTGGTAACGAACCTTACGGATATTGTGTCTGATATTAAGGGAGCGACGGGGGAATTCGATACTATATCAGTGAACTTTTCAGATTCTTTTACAGAAATGACAGACAACATTAAAAATGTTGACCGTGCAGTTGAAGAAATGGCAAAAAGCTCCACAGACCAGGCACAAAATACTTCCAGCGTAGGCAGTGAAGTGCAGAGAATGGGGGATGCTATAGACGTTACCGCGCAAAATGTTGACAGGCTTGTAGGGAATGCGGACAAGATGAAAGAATATAATGTAAGCGTTGATGCGACGCTTATGGAGCTGATTAAGATCAGTGACGATACGAGGAATGCATTTGGCGTTGTATATGAACAGACAAATATGACCAATAAGTCAGCGCAGGATATTCAGTCCGCAGCTGACGTAATTACGGACATTGCAGATCAGACAAATCTTTTGTCTCTGAATGCGAGTATAGAAGCGGCAAGGGCGGGTGAACATGGAAAAGGATTTGCAGTAGTTGCAGATGAAATCGGAAAACTTGCGGAACAATCTGCACAGTCAGCAAGTCAGATTACGGAAATCATTGAAATGCTCATTAAGAATTCTAATACTACTGTTGAGACAATGAAAAATGTCACAGAAGTGATTGACAGGCAAAATGATGAGCTGAATAATACAAAGGGTGTATTTGGCAGCCTTAATTTGGAAATTGGAGAAGTGAGAAAGGCTGTTGACAATATTAAGACGGAGATGGGGACCTTGAATGACCTCAAGGAAAATGTGTTGGTTTCTGTTCAGAGCCTTGCCGCAATTGCGGAACAAAATGCTGCAAGCACACAGGAGACTTCTGCAGCAATGCAGGAGATTGGCAATATTGTGACAGAATGTGCAATGGGGGTTGATAAAATTATTAAGACATCAGAAAACCTTGACAATAGTATGAAGGTATTTACATTGGAAAATGTGTAAGAAGTAATCAAAGAAGCAGTAAAATCAAATAAAAAGTTTGATTAAGCTATTGATTTCTTACTTCAAATGGGATTTAATATAATTAAATATTATTTTATAAAGGAAGGGGTATAAAATTAATGAACAATTTTAGTGAAGCTGGTGGATCGGAAGTAGCAATTATTCCAAAAGGAACCGTTATAAACGGGAATATTGATATTACTGGAAAGCTTGAGATGTATGGTGAGATTAATGGAAATATTAACTCAAATGATCGCGTAAATATATGTGGGGCTGTGACAGGTGATATCAAAGCGAATGACCTCTATACGAAGGATTCTTTTATTGAAGGGAAAATTGAGTGTATACAAGGGGCCGTTGTGCGTGATAATACAGTGATATTGGGAGACATTTGTGCAGATAGTCTTGTGATTGACGGCGCGATTCAGGGAAAACTTGACGTGAAGGGCTGTGTAACGGTTGGGGAAAAGGCCATTGTAGACAGTGATATTCGGGCAAAAGCAATACAGGTAAGCAATGGTGCAGCCATTAATGGGAAGTGCTCTCTTTGCTATGCAGAGTTAAATATGAATGATATTTTTCCGGAGACGGAAATAAAGACAGATACGGAAGCCGAGGAAGAAACAGAGAAGCCTAAGCAGTCAGGAAAACCGAAGGCAGTGGCAAAAAAGAAGTAAAGTAAATGGTAAGGAAGGCTGATACGAGAATGGAAAACCAAGATATTCTTGATTTTGCAAATATGGTGTTCAGTATGGAATATGGCAGTATTGACTTTGAAGAGCTTTATCCAAAGGCTTATTCAAGGGAATGCTGCCATATTCCTATTCATCATATAATAGAAGAAGAGGGAAAAATCAGGGCGCTTTTAGATGTTTATCCGGTTTCTTTACGGTTGAATGGAACCCAAATAAGTATAAAAGCGGCATATATTGGTACGGTTGCGGTTCATCCAAGGTTTAGAGGAAAAGGTTACATGACAAAACTTATGCAAAAAGCGGAGGAAGATGCCAGGGAGAAAGGATTCGACTTAATGCTTGTTGACGGAGACAGGCACAGATACCGTAAATATGGTTTTGAAAAAGCAGGAACAAAGTATAGTTTCAATGTACGTTTTAGCAATATATGGCATCATTGCAGGGATATTTATACAGAAGAAGAGCTTCGGGTTCCGAAATATCGTTTTGAGGAGCTGGATGACAATAGTGCATATGTTCCGTTTTTGTTTGACTTATATAGGAGAAAGTGCGTTACAGCGAGAACGAAAAAGGATTTTTTTGTGTGCCTTCAAAGCAACCTTGCCATAACGTATGGAGTACTGATTGATGAATGTATTGCAGGATATATTAATATATCAAATGACGAAAAAAATATATTAGAGTTTGAATTGGATGACAGTGTGTTCATTCCACGTATGCTCTGTGATTTTATGGAGGGAACAGGGCTGAATGAGATTGGAATATCTGTCGGTATGGATGAGACAGAGAAACTTGAACAGCTTGAATGTATCAGCGATTATTATAATTTGTCAATGTCACATCAGATGAAAATAATTAAACCAGAGCGTGTATTAGAGTTTCTTGTTGCATGGAAGGCGAAATATAATACACATGTTATAGATTCCAATAAAATTAAGGAATTTTGGAAGCAACTAGCAGCAGATGATAGAGAGAAAATTAGTCTTTTAACAACATCCCGTTGTTTTATGGAGATGCAGAAAGGGGAGAAAAGCCGTTTGAGACATATTCCTTCAGACTGGCTGCCATTACCGTTTTTTTTGCCTGATGGAGATGCGTTTTAATGAAACACTAAAATTCCTGTCGAAGACGGACGGAGTTTGCCGTATAAAATAAGATATGAGCAACATGGTAAGAAGCGTGCCGATGATTTGAATGTGCTGTTTCTCAGGGGATGAAGTGTTGGAAAATAGAGATGTGTGTTTATTTTGATGGGGAGATTGAAATAAAACAGGCACGTAGGGCACAAATGAAGAGACACAGCGTCCGTCTGCGTCTAAACTCTTTTTATACATTAACATAATGAGAGATGGGTGTATATAGGACTAAAGTACTAAAATTACTTGTATTAGATGTGGACGTTATCTTTACCGGACCGTTGGAAGTAAGTAAAAAGGGGCGTTTTACAGCCCCTTAATCCATATACTTCCATGTGTACATATTAACGCTTCGGCACTTCGGACACTGTACATTGTATTGGTCAAAAATGAACATTTTTATCTTGTCCTCAGGGACGTTTGTTGTGACAATACGGCTTTGCCCGCATTTACATAGGAATAAAATTTTACGGTTTAGGCGCACGGCCAGGCTTTCTCCACGCAGGGAAAGTGCTTTCTCGATATACCTTAGCTGTTCGTCATTGTGTACGCCGCACTCCTCAAGCGCCCATTTATATTCGTCTCTGATAATATGTAAGGTATCAGAGGGAATAGAAGAATAATGCTGTTCTAACTTTTCTTCCGTAAACATATTCGTTACCTCTTTTCCTTTTTATTGTTAATTTCCGTAAGCAGCAAGCCAAAGGGATGTGCTTACAAAGCATCAAAGATGCTTTTTGGCAATTTTTAAACACATAGATAATGCCATACGTATTGATTATAGCACATCTTGAATAAATAATAAACAGATAAGAATAACAAACTATCAAAATTCTTGTCGGAATAAATTGGGAATAATAAAAAAAGTGTTTTATTTCATGGTCGAATAAAACACTTTTTTATGCTTTGCTGACAAAGCCTCCTCCTGTAATACGTCCGCCGTAGCTGCCGGGACTTATATTTTCTCCCAACACACTATGTACACCGTTTTTGTCGTAAGAATAGAGTAAAAATCCTGGACATCGGTTTTCATCAAGCTTATCATAAACCGATGACGGCGTTTCCTGCTTTTTCGTGTAGTGCTCCAACTGGTATTTGGCGCTTTTATCGGTCTTTAATGCCTTTTCTGCCTTCTCCTGATTTTCCTTATCAAGCTCAGCCGCTGACTTGTCATAAGTAATCCCCGCACGCGCGTTTGCAAGCTGGCTTTCCTCAATGGCTGCCATATATTCTGCCATTTGTTGGGAAAGCTGCTGTTTGGGGTCCTTTGATGTGCTGACATAACTATCCTGCATTGTGCGCAAGTCATACACACTCTTTTGGCGCATCATATAGATACCAAGCGCAGCTTCGATTGAAAGTGAGCCAACAGGCTTTATTTTCGCAATTGTTTCAGGTTTTTCTACCTGAGTTACACTCTCTGAAGCCGGCAAAGCACCGATACGCGCGAGCCTCTGCAGTGTCAGCTCCCGCCTCCTATTCATTCTTTTCACCTCCGTGTGAAACATTATCAAAAATCCGTTTTGAAAGAACATTTATTCCCGCGAGCAACGAGTCAAGTGGCTGCTTAAAACCAACCTTTGGTTGGTTTGGACATATTGACGACTGCCGCGAGGGTCAAATACCCCGCAGCTTGCTGCGCTTCAATTTTGATGCCTCGTAGCTTGCTGCAAGGTATTTGACTTAATATATATCATTTTTCCAGCCGTTAAAACTTTGAGTTATAATATATATCGACATACCTAACGCAATTTTTTACGGCTGCATATAATTATTGTTGCAATATTCTGAAAATTCCATACATTATGTAACCGGACACATCCAGTCGTGGCAAAAGTTACAGCATCTTGACCGCAAAGAGGATATTTTATATAATGAACATATGTTGTGGGACATTTAGGGGAGGAGATGGCACGGTGATAATCAGTGTAAGCCGCAGGACGGATATTCCGAATTACTATTCCGACTGGTTTTTGAATAGAATAAAGGACGGATATGTGTATGTCCGCAATCCGATGAATCCGCGTCAGGTCAGCAAAATTGCGCTGTCTCCCGAGGTGGTGGACTGCATTGTGTTTTGGACGAAAAATCCAAAACCGATGCTTGCGAAATTGGACACGCTGGGGGCGTATGCTTATTATTTCCAGTTTACACTGACGGGATATGGCACCGATATTGAGTGTGGTTTGCCGGATAAAAAGCATGTTATCATTCCGACCTTTCAGGAGTTGTCGCAAAAAATCGGCGCGCAGAGAGTAATTTGGCGGTACGACCCGATTTTGTTTACGGAAAACGATACACCCGAGTACCATTTAAAGGCGTTTGGTGAAATAGCCGAACGCCTGCGCGGATATACGGAACAGTGTGTGATAAGCTTTGTCGATATTTACGCAAAAAATCAGAAGAATATGCAGGCGCTGCGTATCCGTAGCCTGGAAGAAAGTGAGCTGACTGCATTTGCCGTAAAAATCGCGCAGATTGCGCGCGAAAACGGCATGAAGGTTACAAGCTGTGCGGAGGCTGTGGATTTATCTGCATGCGGGATTGCGCACAACTGCTGCATTGACAAAAATTTGATTGCACAAATCACGGGCAGTAGGATTTGTGCGGACAAGGACAAAAACCAGCGAAAAGAATGCGGCTGTGTTGAGAGCATTGATATAGGAACATACAATACCTGCAAAAACGGATGCCGTTATTGCTATGCAAATCATAGCCCCGAAAGCGTCGCGCAAAGCTGTCAGATGTATGATGAAAATTCCCCTGTTTTGTGCGGACGCATTACTGACGAGGATAAGGTCACAGAGCGGATTGTAAAATCTTTTAAGGAAAATCAGTTGACAGTTTGGGATTTATAGCACTGGCATTTAGGCGGCAGCTTTCTTTGGAATAAAAGTCGATACTAGATTTATTTTATTGTCATATGAGGCTTATATAAGTTGTCAGCGTGAAAAGAATGTGTTAGAATTTTGTCATGGAACAATCGTGTTACAGGGTGTGTTGACCTCATTCCAAAAGAATGGGGGTGATGCCTATGAAAAACCATTTTGATTTTAAGGATTTAATGACCTTTGGTCTTTTCCTTTTGGCATTGCTTACATTCGTTTTTACGTTTTGTAAGTAGCCATACATAGCAAAAACCACCCTGATACTTTGGCTGGTTGAAGGGTGGCTTTGCTATTCCTAAACATTGGGTCAACCCCCTTGTGGGCGGTTGTTCCTTTTATGATTAAAGTATATCACTATTTTGTTTAATTGTAAACCGTGATTTTAATAGCTTCACCGCACAGAAGTAACAGTTCAGCCTTCGGCTTCACTGTCACGCCTGATGCACACAAAATGCTCCAAAGTCGCATTTTGGCGCTTGCACAACTCGCAAAATCATTCACAGAGCGATTTTACTCGCGGAATATCATAAGGCTGAACTGTTACGCACAGAATACAGAGTGAAACGGAAAAAATCGGTGATGTTACAAACAGGAGGAACGGACGGCAATGTATCAGTTTGAAAAGCTGGATAATAAACTTTTAGGCGAACAGATTGAAGACGAGCTGATGAACTATATTTTACAGGAACCGGTTGAGGTCGGGCAGCGGATACCGAATGAATTTGAGCTTGCTGAGAGATTCGGCGTGGGGCGCAGCACCATCCGGGAGGCGGTGAAGGGACTGGTATCGAAAGGAATATTAGAGGTTAAGCGTGGTTCGGGCACGTATGTCATCAGTACGAGCACGGCGGAGGACGACCCGCTTGGACTGTCTAAATTACAGGATAAATATAAGCTTGCGCTGGAACTGTTTGACGTGCGGCTGATGCTGGAGCCGGACATCGCGGCGCTTGCGGCGGAGAATGCAACGCCGGAGGAGTTAGAGCAGCTTAAAATTCTTTGTGATGAGACAGAACAGATGTATCTCAGCGGAAAAAATCATATTCCAAAAGACGTCGAATTTCACACCTGCATCGCAAAATGCAGCAAAAACCGCGTCGTGGAGACGCTGATTCCGTTGATTAATACGGCGGTACTCACATTTGCAAATCTGACGCACCGGACGCTGATGCAGGAAACGATTGAGACGCACCGTGCGGTTGTTGAGGCGATTACGGATAAAGATCCTGTGGGTGCGCGGTGTGCGATGATGATGCATTTGACTTATAATCGTCAGATGTTAATGCGTAAGAATAAAGAACATGCGAAAAAAAATGCGGAAAAGAAATAGAACATTCCGAAAGCATATTGTGAAAATGCACAAAAGAAGGTGGATAAAACAAGAAATCCCCTTCTTTTTTTGTATGGTTTTCCGAAAAAGAAAGAAAAACATCAGATGTATTGACACAAATCACCAAATAATATAGTATTTTAATTACAAAACATAATACGTCATATGAATATGAAAGAAAGTGAGGTGAATTCAATACATACATCAGATGTTTATGGCGTGTATAATTGTACGGATTATGAAAGAAAATAATGTGAAGAGATTTTTTAAGTCTATAAAAGACGCAGCCAGGGTGAAACGGGATTCACCTATGAAAATCGAAGACTTCACATAAGAAAGCGAGGGTAAATTTATGGGTTCAGAAACGGTTGCATTAAATCCAACAAGACTTGTTATTGCGGCAATTATCGGCTTGGTGATATTACTTGTTTTGATTATTAAGTTCAAAATTCAGGCGATGATTTCCATACTAATCGGCGCGATTTCGATTGGACTGATTGCGGGAATGCCGGCGGCGGACATTGTGACAGCGGTCAACGACGGTATCGGCAATACGCTAAAGGGCATTGCGCTGCTGGTCGGTTTAGGCTCGATGTTTGGCGCGATTTTGGAAATATCGGGCGGCGCGCAGACGCTCGCGGTCACGATGGTGAAATGGTTCGGCGACAAAAAAGCGGCGTGGGCGCTTGGAATCACAGGCTTGGTTATTGCAATGCCTGTGTTCTTTGACGCAGGATTGATTATCTTAATTCCGCTTGCCTTTTCACTTGCAAAGCGGACGAAACGTTCTTCCCTGTTTTACGCAATTCCGCTTTTGGCAGGACTTGCCGTAGGGCACGCGTTTATTCCGCCGACACCGGGACCAATCCTTGTGGCGAACATGCTCAACGTTGATTTGGGTTGGGTGATTTTGGTCGGCATTTTCTGCGGAACATGCGCGATGATTGTTGCAGGACCGATTTGGGGCGCGATTTGCGGTAAAAAGTATCAGATTCCGGTTCCTGAGC
>CAMWNY010000004.1 GCA_947175775.1 uncultured Lachnospiraceae bacterium
ATGTAAATACCATACACACTACCGTCGCAATTGCCGGTGCGATTGTTGTTGTCACAAAAATGGAACCAAGCTCCGCAACGGAAGTCGCCGCCGCGCCGTTAAAACCGTACCAGCCAAGCCACAGGATAAATACGCCGAGCGCGCCGATTGTCAGATTGTGACCGGGAAAAGCGTTGACCTTGACGATTTTTCCGCTCTTATCCTTCGTGAACTTCCCGATACGCGGTCCTAACATTTTTGCGCCAATCAGCGCGCTTACACCGCCCACCATATGGATGGCGCAAGACCCTGCGAAATCGTGAAATCCAATCTGTGCAAGCCAGCCGCCGCCCCAAATCCAGTGTGCCTCAATCGGATAGATGAGCGCCGAAATCACTGCCGAGTACACGCAGTAGGACAAAAACTTTGTCCGCTCCGCCATTGCCCCGGAAACGATTGTCGCCGTCGTCGCACAGAACACGAGATTGAACACGAAGTTTGACCAGTCAAAATCCGCATAGCTTGTGAAAATATCAAAGCCCGGTTTTCCAATCAAACCGACCATGTCCTCGCCAAGCAGCAGTCCAAAACCGATTAAAATAAATACACATGTGCCGATACAGAAATCCATCAGATTTTTCATAATGATGTTTCCCGTATTCTTCGCGCGGGTGAATCCCGCCTCCACCATTGCGAATCCCGCCTGCATCCAAAATACCAATGCCGCGCCAATCAGAAACCATACGCCATAGACCTCACCGGTTATGACACTCATAATCTCCTCTGTCATCATTTTTTCCTCCTCAACTTATTTTTATAAACCCAAAAAGGCGCCTTGGGAATTTCTGTTTCCCAAAGCGCCTTTGCTTTATGTGCCTTATCCTACCACCATGTGTTTTGATTGTCAAATTTATTTTTTTCAAACGTTTATAATTATATCGAAAACATGTTCTTTTATGCGTAATGCCATACAAATTGTGCGTTCGTTTTTCATATTTTCCCCCATAATACTGCCAGTTTTTGACATTATGCCTCACAAACGTAACACACAAGCTCCCGTTCTATGATTTTATTGCCAAAGTTTTTTTCATCGGTCTGCAGCCCCGGCAGTCGCACGTTCCCTGTCCTGATAAAACCAAGCCTGCCGCACAGCCGTATTGACGCGGTGTTTTCCTCATTCACAAAGGCAAAAAAACGCGTAACGCCAAGCACGCTTACTCCGTACGAAAGCACTGCTTTACATGCCTCATACGCGTAACCGCGGTGCTGATACTCCGCACCAAGCATAAACCCAAGCTCCAGCCCGTCAAACCCTTCCTTATACTCGAGTCCCACACGCCCGATAACCGCACCGCTCTCCTTTTGCATAATTACCCACATACCGTAGCCGTAAAAATGGTATACATTTTCAATATAAGCTTTTGTGTATTCCACTTCCTGCTGCGGTTCAGGAAAAAGCGGCTCCATGTATTTCGTAACGCCTTCGCCGCCGTACAGCTCATACAGACGCGGTATGTCGTCTACCGTAATTTCGCGAATTCTAAGGCGCGTTGTCTCGGCAATCTCCCACGGAAGACCGCGAAAACGCCGATACACCCTGTCCTTATATGCATCGTCAATATCCTCTGCGTTTTCGACACAGTATGCACCGTTTGGGAATCTCTGCCCCTTATTTTTTTCATTTAATACCACAATGTAAGGAATGTTTTGTTTGGCATAATCGGCTGCCTGTATTGGCGAGTCGGTTATTTTTACATCAATTTTTTCTGTGCTCATGTCTGATTACCCGTTCAAAATGTATCGTTTCCGTCCTACTAAACAATATCGTATCACCATTGTTTCTTGTATACAAGGATTTTCCGAATTTTTTTCAAAAAGGGCGTTTTTTACTTTACTATCCGCTTGTTTTATCTTATCATAATAGGGATTACAAATTTTAGGAAAAGGAGCGTACAAGCATGGCACAAAATCCAGTTATTACAATCGAAATGGAAAACGGGGACAAAATCAAAGCGGAGCTTTATCCGGAAATCGCCCCCAATACGGTGAATAATTTTTTAAGTCTGATTCAGGACGGGTACTATAACGGGTTAATTTTTCACAGAGTCATCAATGGTTTTATGATACAGGGCGGCTGTCCTGAAGGCTCGGGAATGGGAGGTCCGGGGTATTCGATTAAGGGTGAATTTTCCGAAAACGGTTTTGAGAATAACTTAAAGCATACAGAAGGCGTCCTGTCAATGGCACGGAGCATGATGCCGGATTCGGCGGGAAGCCAGTTTTTCATCATGCACAAGACAAGCCCGCATCTTGACGGCGCTTATGCGGCGTTTGGGAAAGTGGTTGAAGGTATGGACATCGTGGATAAAATTGCGACAACCAATACGGATTATTCGGACAGACCGCTCGAAGAACAGAAAATGAAAACAGTGACCGCGGAAACGTTTGGTGTGGAATATCCAAAGCCGGAGCGATGCTAATGCATCGCTCCAAAACGCTAAAGCACTTCTCAAGGCTTTTTTTCCGTATCCTTTTCTCCTGCGATGCCGTGCAGATACTGACGCACAAGGCATAAAACCGCAATGCTGATTACGGACACAAAGTCCTCATAAGGCGTCGTATCGACCACAATCATATGCCTTGCTACCAGGAAAATAATAACTTCTATCACGTTATCTGCGCTTGGCCGAAACAGCATCTGCAAGAATTCAATTCCGATTACAATCATAAAAATATTATCCAAATAGTGCTGAAACGTGCCAATATCTTCCAATAGTTCTTTGAAAACCGCGCCATCCTTAAAAAACGAAATTAACGCAAGGAGAATGCCAATCATCACAAGAACCGCTACCATCAGCTCCAAGATTCTGCAGGTCTTTTGTATCAATGCTTCAAATCTTTTCATATAACTTCCTCCGTTATTCGGCTCATTTCTGCTGTTCATTTGGACGCAAACAGGACTTCATCGTTTCATACGACACAAATTATTCACTCAAAGGGCAGAATACCATTTGGTATCCCTGCGAAATCATAATGTAGAGGGACTCCGCATTTTCTGCTATTTCTTCCGTCAGCTGGAAGACCAGTTCTCCCTCCTTGGACTCTCCAGGATCCAATAATGTGTCAACCAAACAACTGTCAAGCGTTATGACATCCACGCACTGGTACAAATTCTCATGGGAAGAATCGGTGAGCAAGATAAACGTATCTTCTTCCGTATTGCCCACAGACGGAATAAACGTATTTCTTTCAGTCCCTATATTGGTAACCGTAAATCGTACCCTGGCATACTGGTATCCCGGATCCGCCGTATACATCCATATGCCCTCCGTAAAGCTTTCCACAATTTCACTATTGTGGTATACAATCTCCCAACCACCCAAGGAAACAGGCTCTTCGGGCAAGAATTCCGTATTGCCCCCAATATGGTCAACGAGAGAGGCATACGCCTCAGGGGTATTTGCATTTTGATAAATAAAGTACAGCGTATCCGCCTGCGTCAGTACAGGGTATTCAGGGGAATCGTCAGAATATTCAGTAAAAATCGTGGATGGAGGCGTCTCTATTACATTGCCCAAATGCCGTAGAAACGTACCGGTTCCCGCCTCATACAAGTCAATCGACGTACTGGAACGGACTTGCTGTATATCGGATGCTGTTTGGGACGTAATTTGATAAAAATCCCCATATTCGTACGAGGGCGTCAAGACGAGATAATAGTCCGCATCATCCATGGACTTTGGATACTCCTCTTCGGACAGTCCCAGCATGAAATCTCCCAAGACCCTCAAAGCCGTAGGAGAGTCCCTAAATTCCTCCACATAGGGATTGCGGTAAAACGCGGCAACCTTTTTGCCTTCCAGCTCAATCGTCTCTGGCAGATTACTTTCATCAGGCTCTTTTAAATCCAATGGTTCATCAACCGTAATCGCCAAACCTGTAGTGTAATAACTGCCATTGCCAAGCATTGACGAAGACTTCAGATTATCTTTGCCGTACTCCGCCTCCAATTCAGGCAGCAGGGAATTCCGCAGAATGCTGATATAAGCAATAGCTTCTTCCGATGTATCCGTTTCTATGCAATAAGGGTCTTGTCTGTCATAAAAAAAATGATAAATCCAATCAATGCTTTCCCATTCGTCAAAATATCCCGCTGCCCGCAGTTCCTCCACATAAGATAACAGACTAGAAGGATGCCGCTCCACCCATTGATCAATCGCCTCCCGCCAAAGGACGCCATGTACGCTATCCTCCGGCATAATATTTAAAAGGTTTGCCAATGTATTTCCATCAATTTGTTCTGCAGTCTCAAACAGAGCCTGAAAACAGTCGTAAGGATAAAACGCCGTGTCAAAGGCAGCGGCAAATTCTTCCGTCTCAGTATTTACTTTGGCAAGAATGCTTTCTGCATATACGGAAGCATCTGCACCGCCTTGGCGGTCTATTTCGCATAACAGAATCGTTGCCTGAAGCTGCTGGCGCAACGTACTGTCTGCAGAGGTTGCTTCCTCCTGCAAAGCGGCGAGATCCATGCTGTCAGACTGCTCCTTTACATACATTCCCAGGCTTTCTATTTGCGTCATGGAATCCCAGTACTTTTCTGTCATGGTTTGCTTTTGACTTTGACAAGCCGATAACGAGAACAGTATAAAGCAAAGTGTTACTGTCAATATTTTTTTCTTCATATTAACCTCATTTCTGCACATACTTCTGCATATGACGAATTTATACCCCGTATATGCAACAGTAAATCCATTTAGCATTTGTAATATCTTCATTATACTTCATGCCAAAAACCGTGTCAACGTAAGGGATTCAGCAGAACTCTCCCTGTTAATTTTTTCACGTTCACAAATCGTTCATATTTTCTTGAAAAATTATTCAATAAAAAAACATTGTTTAGACATTTTAATTCTTTATACTAACATCATAAGGCGAGACACAAAAGCGCCTGAGTGACAAACGATAATAATACTTAATTAATAACTTTTTCATAATAAATGCCAAGTAGTCGACAGATTACTTGGCATCCTCCCTTTTATGGCACAAATCCCCTTGTTTAGGGCTATTTTTTTATCAATATTTTACAAAATTTTAATAAATATGCATTTTTTTCTTGCATACTTGTGAAAAAACATGTATAAATATAATATAAAAGAATATTCCACAGAAGACGCAGTGACGCGCCGATTATGGAATATTCTTTTTTTGTGAAACACAGGTTCTAAAACGACAAAAGGAGGAATTTATATTTATGCTTGATTTGATAGCAAACGTAAACGGCGCCATAAACAGCGTGGTGTGGGGCATTCCCATGCTGGTCCTGATTATCGGTACCGGTATTTACCTGACGGTGCGCACGAAGTTTTTCCAACTAAGACATGCAGGACATGTCGGCGAAAACACCATCGGCGGCGTGTTCAAAAAAGGACACAGCGTCAAAAATTCCAGTGAAAAAGCATCTATTTCGCAGTTTCAGGCGCTCTGCACGGCGCTTGCCGCAACAATCGGCGTCGGCAATATCGCGGGAGTGGCTGCCGCAATCGCATCAGGCGGACCGGGAACGATTTTTTGGATGTGGCTTTCGGCATTCTTTGGCATGATGACAAACTACTCGGAAAACGTGCTTGGTATTTATTATAGAAGAAAGAACAGTCATGGCGAGTGGTGCGGAGGCGCAATGTACTATCTGCGCGACGGTCTTGGTTCCAAAAACGGCTGCTCGGTGATTGGTAAAGTCCTTGCCGTGTTGTTTTCTCTGTTCTGCATTCTCGCATCATTCGGTATCGGAAACATGAGTCAGGTCAACACGATTTCAAGCAACATTACATCCGTATTCAAAATTGAGGCGCTCAACCGCACACTGATGTTCGGTTCTACGGAAATTAATCTCTATGCGCTGATTGTCGGCATTGTCTTAATGATACTTGCAGGTCTTGTTGTCGTTGGCGGCATCAAGCGTATCGCACAGGTGACGGAAAAGGTCGTTCCGTTTATGGCATGTGCATACATACTCGGAGCGCTTGTTATTTTCATTGTTAACATCGGAAAAATCGGCGAAGTATTTACGTCCATCTTTTCATTCGCGTTCGGTTTCCGCGCACTCGGCGGTGCGGCAATCGGTCTTGCAGTGAAAAATGCGGTGACATGGGGCTTTAAGCGCGGTGTGTTCTCAAATGAGGCAGGACTTGGTTCCTCTGTTATGGTGCACTCGGCATCGAACGTTGTGGAGCCTGTAAAGCAGGGAATGTGGGGTATATTCGAGGTTTTCGCGGACACGATTGTCGTTTGTACGCTCACGGCGTTCTCAATCCTCTCAACAGGATTAATTGACTTACATACGGGTGAAATGCTTTCCGCAAATGAGCAGACTGCACTTGTGAGCGAGGCGTTTGGAACAGTATTTAACTTTGGAAGTGTCAATGTCGGCGGTATTTTTATCGCAATCGCCGTTCTGCTCTTCGCGTTTTCAACGGTGCTAGGCTGGAGCTACTATGGCACAAAGGCGTGGGAATTCTTATTCGGCACAAAGGCGACAATTATCTATAAGGTCGTTTTCGTAGTATTTATCGTATTCGGCGCAACAATGAACCTTGACCTTGCGTGGGATATTTCGGATACGTTCAATGGTCTGATGGCGCTGCCCAACCTGATTGGCGTGCTGGTGCTCTCAGGAACGGTAATTAAGATTACAAACAACTACGTGGCACGCATTTTTAAGGGGTCTAAGGAAAAACCGATGATTTCCGCATTTGAGGATATTCAGAAAGAACAGGAAATCAAGCTTGCACAAGAACAGAATTGATAAGAAACTTCCAGGAAATGAAAACGTGCGCAGCGGTTCAGACACGCTGCGCACTTATCTTTATGCACACGGGCAAACATACATTTGTTCATTCAATTTCTTCCGTATTCACCATCATATCAAATATTGTCTCTTCCACAACCTTAACACACAGCTCCACATCTTTGTTAATTTCCATTCCCCAAAAGCGAATGACCGTCCACCCCATAAACAGCAGCCGTTTATTCACTTCCTCATCACGCTCGCGGTTTCTCGAAATTTTTTTGACCCAAAACGCGGCATTACTTCCGCGCTCCAGCCGGGGCTTGAGCACCTCCCAGTCTTTTCCGTGAAAAAATTCACTGTCACAAAAGATTGCCAGTTTATATTTTGTCAGCGCAATATCCGGTTTTCCAGGAAGTGTGGAAACATTTTTCCGATAGCGGTACCCTTTATGCCACAATGCCTTGCGCAATTTTATTTCGATACTGGTATCCTTGCCTTTGATATTCTGCATGTTTTTGCGGCGCTGTTCTTTTGTCAGTCTGTCCATATCAAATCCTCAATTCCTGCAAGGCCTGCAAATTCCGTTTCACAGTTCCTTCCCAACACTAATCAGCCCCCGCCGATACGCCAAAAGCAGCAGCTCCAAATCGTTTATGGTGTCGTGGATTACCTTTCCGCTGTCCGTATCCTTTACCATAACACGGTCGCTCTCCGTCTCAAAGAAGTTCGAGGTTGACTCAATATCCTTGTTCTCCGCAAGCACTTTTGCAACGCTCTCAAAGGGCTGGTGCGCTTTCAGACGCATTCCATGTGAGTTGTATATCAGCGTATAACCCGCGATACCTGTCGTTTTTTGGTACGCGCGGCAGAACCCGCCGTCAATCACGATTAAACGGTTGTTTGCCTTGAGCGGTGACTCTCCCTTCGCCACCTTAATCGGCGTGTGTCCGTTGATAATATGCGAAATCGAGCTGTCCAATCCGAACTCGTGCAGGATTTTGCGGCAGTATTTTTCCTGCTGGTAAAATCTGTAATACGGATTTTTCGGCTCGTCATAGGTGGACTTGTCAACCACGAACGTCCGCTCAAACGTTTTCATGTTTCTGCCGGAAAGCGGCGAATTCTTGCCGCACCACAAATACCACATAAAATCGTTGTTAGACTGGTTATATGTGTCAAAAAACGCGCGTCTTGCGGTTTTACACGCATAGTCCATATACTCCTTGCCGCGGTACATCGTGTCGCCGATGCGCATTCCGTCAAAATCGCCGTTTTCGTCCATCGGAATACAGCCGTGAAACAGGAGATTGTCGTTATAACACAAATAAATGTTTCCCTTTTCATATAGAAAACGGACATGTTTTTTCAGCATATGACTGTTCATAAATGCAGTGCGCAGGTCATCGATTACGTCCTGCTCCTCATTTGTAAGCACGTATGCATTATCCTTGTCAACGGTCGGAAAATACGTGTCATTCAACTCATATTCCCTGTCGCCAATCCGCACCACACCGCGCTCTAAATCCATTTTGTCCAGCAGCAGCCGGTCCTTCATGTCATATTCGGGGTGGCGCATGATAATCTGTCCCTCCAGCTTAAACAGAATAATGGAAATCGCTTTCAGCGCCGCGTCCATCGGACTTAAACCCGCATAGGTGTGCTCCGCGAAAAGCGTCAGCGCACGCAGGCTGATTGCATAGGAATTTTCGAGAATCTGAATATTGTTATACTTAATATTGTTGCGCAGCACGTTTGCAATACACGCTTCGTTTCCGCAAGCCGCGCCCATCCATAAAATATCATGGTTTCCCCATTCAATATCCACCGAATGATGCGTGCTGAGCAAATCCATAATCTTATCCGCCTTGGGCCCCCTGTCGTAGATGTCGCCTACAATGTGCAGGCGGTCAACCGCAAGCCGCTTGATTAAACGGCATAGCGCCTCGATAAACGCATCCGCGCTCTCAATATCAATAATTGTTTCAATGATTTTTTCGTGATACACAAGCTGGTTGTTGTCCTCGTCAGGCTGCGCGTGCAACAGCTCATCAATAATAAAGCTGAACTCTGCGGGGATTGCCTTGCGCACTTTCGAACGTGTGTACTTTGACGAAAGAAGCTTTGCAAGCTCCGTGAGGTTCTTGAGGTTTGTCTTGTACCAATAAGGCGTCATGATATTCTGCCGCTTTAAAAGCTTGATTTTCTCCTCCGGATAGTACACGAGCGTACAGATTTCCTGACGGTCCTGCTCCGAGAGGCGCTGCGAAAACAGCAGGTCTACTTTTTCCTTAATAACGCCTGCCGCATTGTTTAAAATATGATAAAATGCCTCATATTCGCCATGAATATCGCTCATAAAGTGCTCCGTGCCTTTTGGCAGGTTTAGAATTGCCTTGAGGTTAATGATTTCCCGGCACACGGACGGGATTGACGGATATTTCTCTGCCAATAGTCTTAGATACCTCAGTTTTTCGTCCATTAGCTGGTTTAACAGTCTGTCCTGCTCCATTTCGTGACCTCCCTTGGAATTTGTAGATTTATTTATAGTGTATCATTTTCACCGTGTTCAAACAAGAGGGCTGTCAAAAAGAGAAACGAATCGAGTAGGAAACGTTTATCTTGCCTACTCACGAGCCGGACATCCGTCAACTTCTGCCGACATTTTTCCATTGAACACCCATGTTCATAAAAACACGCACCATGCATTTATCTCATACATGGTGCGCGCTTCTTTTATAATCGTTTGCGATAATCCAAACTGAACTTATCTGCCAAACTGGCAGTCATTATTACCTGACTCTGTTGTCCACATCTCAAGCATGTTAATCGGGTCATTAAAGTCTGCAAGCCATCCATTACGCGCAATGTCGTAATTTCCTGCTTTTCTCTCGTTCAGGAATACATTCCAGTCTACTGTCTTAATTGTCATGGTAATTCCGACAAAGCCGAAATCCTGCTGCAGCGCCTCTGCGATTGCCACGTGTGTTGTGGTATCGTTTGTGAGATACTCAAACGAAATCGGTGTAGAATCAGAAAGTACGCCGTCGTCCGTAAACTCAAAGCCTGCAAACTTTAAGAGCTCAATTGCCTCCTCAACGTTCTCATCAAGCGCCGCAGAGTCATAGTAACCTGCCGTCGCCTCGTTCGGATACGTATATGCGTCGTCGTTCTCTTTGAAAACGCCGCCGTTACCGTCAGCCATTCCTTCCGGAACAAATGTGTTTGCCGGCTTCTGTCCTGTCTGTCCGATATTCTCAGCAATATAGTCACGGTCAACCAAAAGCGCAAACGCACGTCTCATCGCATTTGCCTGTGCAGGCGTCTTATCTGCAAAGAGGTCGCTCTTTACGTTAAAGCCCACATAATATGTTCCGATTTGGTCAACTGTATGGAACTCAGGATTTCCTAAAAGTGTCTGAATTTCGTCTGTCGGAATGGTATCCGCTACAAAATCAAGGTCTCCTGCATTGTATGCCGCAAAAACTGCCGTATCGTCTGCACTGAGCATAAACTGAAGCTTTTCAATCTTCACTTCGTCTGCTCTGTGATAGTTCGGGTTCTTTACATAGGTCATAGACTCGTCATGTGTCCAAGACTCCAGTGTGTATGCACCGTTTGTAACAAAGCCTGCCTCCTGACACCAAACGCCGGGATTTGTCTGCCAGTCTGCCGCTGCCTCTACCGCACTCTGCTTTACAGGATAGTACGCAGGAAATGCGCAAAGGTCAAGGAAATATGCACAAGGAGCCGCAAGCTCTACCGTAAGAGACTGTCCGTCCTCGCTTGCCGTCACTGCAAGCGTGCCGTCGTCGTTGTGCTTGATTGCATCAAACATATAGAAATAGTCTGCTGCTGTTTCCTCTGCAACAACACGGTTCCATGCATAAACAAAGTCATTTGCATTCAGCTCGGATCCGTCCGACCACTTTAAATCAGGAAGTAAATTAAAGGTATATGTCAAGCCGTCGTCGCTAACCGTATAATCCGCGGCAAGGTCGGGAACAACATTCGCATTCTCATCATAGGTGAAAAGACCTGAAAAGCTGTTTACCGCAAGACACGCACCGTCAACCGTTGTATTCAGCGCGGGGTCAAGCGTATCAGGCTCTGACGCCTGATTCAGGCGAAGAGTGTCACCCTCTGTCTCCGCAAACATCCAATACTTAAATCCGTAACCATTTACATAAACTCCCGATACATACGGTTTCTGCAAATACATATTGTTGTAGTAGTAAATCGGCAGGATTGCGCCTGTCTCCATAAGCATATCCTCAGCCTTATGCATCAGCGCCTCGCGCTCCACAAAGTCTGTCGTTGTTCTGATTTCATTGATTAATTCGTCATATTCGCCCCAGTTTGCAGGATCAACTGCGTTCTCTGCGTCTACCGCCGCGTCCGCTGAATCTGCATCTCCCGCCGCATTGTCTGCGCCTGGTTCCGCTCCGTCCTGTGCCTGCGTTTCTGCCGGCGTATCCACTGCATTGTCAGCCGCAGGCGCATCATTTGAGCCGCATGCTGTCAATGACCCCATTGCCATCGCAAATGCAAGGCAAAGAGCCAATACCTGTTTCTTTTTCATAATAATGTGTTTCCTCCTTTTTTGATTTTAAAACTTAAATAAAACAGATTTATCTATATTCACACTCCCTTTTCGGACAATATCCGTCGGGGAGATGTCAATATCCTCATTAAAAGTTACCAAACTTGTATTGATTACCGATTATGACACGCCACCATATGTCCGCCGCCCTTATCGGTAAGCGTCGGGCAAACCTCCGCGCACTTGTCCGTCGCAAAACGGCATCTCGTACGGAACGCACAGCCTGTCGGCATATTCATCGGACTCGGCACATCGCCGGAGAGCACAATTCTTTGGCTCTGCTTTGCCTGAATCGGGTCAGGAATCGGCACGGCGCTCAAAAGCGACTCCGTATACGGATGAATGGGGTGCTCGTAAACCTCATCCGCATCGCCAATCTCCACAACCTTTCCAAGGTACATCACCGCAATGCGGTTTGAAATATGTCTTACAACCAGCAAATCATGGGCGATAAACAGATACGCCACGCCAAGCTTTGCCTGCAAATCCTCAAACATGTTAATCACCTGCGCCTGAATGGAAACATCAAGCGCACTTACCGCCTCATCACAGACGATAAACTGCGGCTTTACCGCAAGCGCCCGCGCAATTCCGATACGCTGCCTCTGACCGCCCGAAAACTCGTGCGCATAGCGCGTCGCATGTTCGGCATTCAGACCCACAAGCTCCATCAGCGCCAAAATCTTCTCACGGCGCTCATTTTTATTGGAATACATTTTATGTACGTCAAGCGGCTCCCCGATAATATCCTCTACCGTCATACGCGGATTTAAAGAAGAATACGGGTCCTGAAACACCATCTGCATATTTTTGCGGTGCTCCGCCATATTTTTTGCCGTAATCTCTTCGCCGTTAAACTTCACCGTACCCGAAGTCGGCTCATAAAGCCGCAAAAGCGTACGACCGACCGTCGTCTTTCCGCAGCCTGACTCTCCTACAAGTCCCAGTGTTTCACCCGGCTTAATGTTAAACGTAACACCGTCTACCGCTTTGAGGGGCGTCGTTTTGAAAAATCCTGTCTTAATGGGGAAGTACTGCTTTAAGTCCTCCACCTCAATCAAATATTCACTGCTCATGACTGTACCTCCTCTGCGCCAAGCGTTCCATTCTTTAATTTCTTAAACGCAAGCCAGCACGACGCGAAATGTCCGTCAGGCATCTGCACCTGCGGCGGAACCTCTGTCAGGCAGATTTTCATCGCCTCGTCACAGCGCGTACAAAATGCGCAGCCTTTTGGCATATTCAAAAGGTTAATCGGCGTACCCGCAATCGGAACAAGCCGCTCTTTGCTGCCGTCCGCCTTCGGAACGGAGCGCAAAAGCCCTTTCGTATACTCGTGTCCCGCGCGGTAGAAAATATCTTCCGCTGTTCCGCGCTCACACACACGCCCGCCGTACATCACAATAATTTCGTCACACATATCCGCAATCACGCCCAAATCGTGCGTTACCATAATAATTGCCATACCAAGCTTTTTCTGCAGCGCCTGCATCAGCTCCAAAATCTGCGCCTGAATGGTCACGTCAAGCGCCGTCGTCGGCTCGTCCGCAATCAGAATATCCGGCTCGCACGCAAGCGCCATCGCAATCATCACACGCTGCCGCATACCGCCTGAAAGCTCATGCGGATACTGTCTGATACGCTTCTCTGGCTCATTTACGCCCACAAGCTCAAGCATTTCAACCGCACGCGCCTTCGCCTGCTCTTTATTTTTATCCGTGTGGAGCAAAATCGCCTCCATCAACTGGTTTCCTATCGTAAATACAGGGTTTAAGCTCGTCATCGGATCCTGAAAAATAATGCTGCAGCACTTGCCCCTGAAATTTTTCATCTGTTTTTTGTCATATTTTGTGATATCCTCACCGCGATAGAGCACCTCGCCGCTCACAATGCGTCCTGTTGACGCCAAAATCTGCATAATTGAGTACGCAGTAACACTCTTTCCCGAACCGGACTCCCCTACGATACCGAGGATTTTTCCAGGCGCCAAATTAAAGTTCACGCCGTTTACCGCCCGGACTTCACCCGAATCCGTAAAAAATGATGTATGTAAATCTTTTACCTGTAAAATGTATTCTTCGCTCATTTTAACACCAGTCCCCCATTCCCTTATTTCTTAAGCTTCGGATCAAACGCATCGCGCAAGCCGTCGCCAAGCAGGTTGAGCGAAAGCACAATCAGGCAGATAACAACTGCCGGAAAAATCAGCTTGTACGGGTAGCTCTGAAGCCCTTCTCTTGCCGTATTCGCAAGACTTCCAAGCGACGGCATCGGCGCCTGTACGCCAAGTCCGATAAAGCTTAGATAACTCTCCGTAAAGATTGCCGACGGAATCTGCAGCGCAGTCGAAATAATGATAACGCTGATGCAGTTTGGAATAATATGCTTTGCGATAATCCTGCCGCTCTTTGCGCCTGTAGCCTTTGCCGCAAGCACATATTCGTTATTCTTAATCGTCAGAATCTGTCCGCGCACCAAACGCGACATACTCACCCAATATAAAAGACCATACACGATAAACAGTGAAATCATGTTTACACCGAGGCTTTGGAACGATGTGCCCTCAAGCTTTTCGCCAAGTGTCTCATTCAAAACCACCGATAACAGAATAATGACAAGCATGTCCGGCAATGAGTAAATAATGTCAACAATACGCTGCATGATCAAATCGACCTTGCCGCCCATGTACCCCGAAATACTACCATAGAGCAGACCGATAATCAACACCAAAATACTGGCAAACAATCCGACCGCTAGCGATACTCTCGTACCATACACGACACGGATAAAATAGTCGCGGCACTGCGCGTCCGTTCCCATAATATGCGGAAAGACCTCACCGCCCTCCGCAATATATTCCAACTCATTCTCCGAATACTCAAACGGCTTTAAATTTTTCGCCGTCTTGTCACGCTTTCCGTTGACACTGATAATCTGCGAATAACTGTACGGCACAATATGCGGCGCGACAATAATCACGCTCATAACAATAATCAATACAATAATACTGCCCACGGCAAGCGGATTTTTCATGAGCTTTTTCATACCGTCCTTAAAAAACGTGGTAGACTCGCTCATGACGTCCTGTTGTTTTTTCTCCTCGTCCGTCGCTTTTTCAAAAACGGAATCGTCGAAATTAAATTTCGATAAATCGACCTGTGCACTCAGCACATTTCTTTTCAGTGCATTCTGTTCTGCCATTTCTACAAACTTACTCCTTTCACGCGAACCAATATGCTTAAACCTTTAGAAACTCTTAGGCTGCGTCTCAATCGAATTTATTCGATTTACAGCCTTAGTGTTTCTTAATGTTTTTTAGTCCAGCTTAATTCTCGGATCAACAATACTGTAAACAATATCCGTAATCAAATTCATCGTCACCATGATAATTGCAAGGAACATCGTTGTTCCCATAATCATCGTATAATCACGGTTCGTAATGCTTGAAACAAATTTTGTGCCAAGTCCGCCGATTGTGAAAATATTCTCAACCACAAGACTGCCTGTCAATATGTACGCAAGCATCGGTCCAAAGTAAGTAATGACCGGAATCACCGCATTTCTGAGCGCATGCTTGAAAATGACTTTCCAGCCTGCCACGCCCTTTGCATTCGCCGTGCGGACATAGTCCTGACTGAGCGCATCAAGCATACTTGTCTTTGTCAGACGCGTAATATATGCCATCGGATAAAGCGCAAGCGCAATTACGGGAAGGACATAATGCGTCCTGTCCGGATCAAACACGGGCGACCATTTTAATATGATACAGAAAACATATAGCAACAGCGTTGCAAGCACAAAACTTGGAACTGCGGTAAAAAGCGTGGTAATAAACACAATGAAACGGTCTATGAATGTGTTTCTTTTCAGCGCTGCAATACTGCCTAAGATTAAGCCGACAATCGCTGCCGTTACCGCCGCCATTCCGCCAAGCCTTGCCGATATGGGAAAGGATTCGCCGATTACGGTGGAAATGCTTCTTCCTGTCTTTAAAGAAACACCTAAATCTCCGTGAAGGAAATTCTTGATATAGATAATGAACTGCTCTCCGACTGGCTTGTCAAGGTTGTAACGCGCCTCCAAAACTTTCTTAACCGCCTCACTCGGCGCTTTCTCCGAAGCGAACGGTCCGCCGGGGATTGCATTCATGGTAAAGAACGTAATCGCAGCAATAATGAACACTGTAGCAACTGCGAGAATGACTCGTTTAACGATGTATCTTAACATCAGTTTTCACTCCTATCTTTTCGTTTTTTTAGCATAGCCTTTTTATAAATGTATCTATGCAATGTACATCTGTATACTGCAAATGCACACTTTCTTTACTGTTATGCCATAGTAAAGTGAAAATACCGTGCTAAAAAACGCGATATTCTTTTTTATATTAGACGAATTAAAAAAATTTGTCAATATTGGGCGCAGTAAAGGAAATGACAATTTCTGCATGTTTCGGTGGTTCTCTTGACCTGATATGCATATTATCCATGCATTTTTTGTGTTGTTACTTATTTTAGTGGCTATTCTATACAAAAATTTATCAGAATTTTTATCAATATTTTATTTTTCTTTATTTTGTATTGACAAGATTTGCATAATGTATTATTGTATTAGTGTACTATTATTCTAATACACTGTTGTAAGGAGATGAAAATATGGCATGGGAATTAAATTCTGACCGCCCAATCTATGCGCAAATACTGGAAAAGCTTCAGGTGCGGATTGTGTGCGGAGTGTACCCGCCAGGCGAATGGCTGCCGAGCGTGCGGGATTTGGCGGCGGAGGCAAGCGTCAATCCAAATACCATGCAGCGGGCTTTTTCGGAGCTTGAGCGCAGCGGGCTTGTTATCACACAGCGCAATATGGGACGCGTGGTCACGCAGGATACACAGATGATTGAGGCTGCGAAACATAAAATGGCGGTCACTCAGACGGAAAGCTTTTTCACAAATATGCGGCAGCTTGGGTTTTCCGACAGTGAAATTGTTTCACTGGTAAACAGTCATACAAATGATACCAATAATGCAAATCATGCAGTTGTTTCTAATGAAAGGTAAGAGGGGGAATTTTTTATGAATGAACAATATACAACCGCAGCACCGCTTTTGCAGATTAACGATTTATGCAAACGTTATCCCAATATGGGAAATTATATGTCGGTGTTTCATATGAACCTGACTATTCCACGGGGGCGGATTATCGGACTGCTTGGACCGAACGGGTGCGGTAAGACAACTTTAATCAAGATGATTAACGGACTGCTTGCACCGACGAGCGGGGCAGTATACATTAACGGAATGTTTCCGGGGGCGGAGAGCAAGCGTGTGATTTCATACCTGCCGGAGCGTACTTATCTTGAAAACGGTATGAAGGTGCGCCAAATGATTGATTATTTTGCCGATTTTTATGCTGATTTTTCAAAGGAAAAGGCATATTCCATGCTGGAGTCACTTGGCATCAGTCCGGAGGCAAGGCTTAAGACGCTTTCAAAGGGCACAAAGGAGAAGGTGCAGTTAATCCTTGTGATGAGCCGCGAAGCCGAGCTTTATATTCTTGATGAGCCGATTGCAGGCGTGGACCCTGCGGCGAGGGATTATATCCTGCGCACGATTATTACAAATTACAATCCGAACTCGACCATTATTTTATCCACACATCTGATTTCCGACATTGAGAGTGTTCTTGACGATGTGATTTTTATGAAGAATGGTTCTTTAATGCTTTACACTTCGGTGGACGCAATCAGAAGTCAGCAGAATAAGTCTGTGGACGCTTATTTCAGGGAGGTATATGCATGTTAGGAAAATTAATAAAATATGAATGGAGAGGGCTTCGTTTTCCGCTTTTGATTATGCTTGGGGTTTTGGGCGTTGCAACGCTGCTGACCTGTTTGTTGATTTTTACGATTAATCCCAAGTATGACAGCGTTGCCTCAGGGCTTTCCGTGTTGTCGCTGATCCTTTCCATTATGCTATACTATTTTGGAATTATCGGCTGTTCCGTGGGGACAATGCTGATTATCGCAATACGGTTTTACAAAACGACTTATACCGACCAGGGGTATCTGACACATACGCTTCCCGTGGAGACAAAAACGCTTCTTGCTGCTAAGACGATTACCTCTGTTTTGTGTTATCTGCTTATGCTTTTGGGCATTGCTGCAACGCTGCTGATTATTATTGGCGCAATTTATACGCATATCTGTAATCTTTCGGCTTATGAAGGCGTTTATTTAGACCAGCAGATTGGCGAGCTTTTTGCGGAACTGTCTGATGGTTTCAGGGAGGAATACGGGATTTCGTTTGGCGCGTTTGTTACATTTTACAGTGTTTTTATGGTGGTTGCCTGCATTTCGGCAATTATGACGGTGCTTGGGTGCGTGTCGCTTGGACAGCTTTATACAAAGCACCGCATTATCGGCGCAATTATTGCTTATTTTGCGGTAATTAGTGTGCAACAGTTTATTTCGTACTTAGCTATGCTGCCGACATATTCGCGCATGATTCGTGCAGAGGCGATGGCCGAGACCATTCCGATGTTTGAGATTATTTCTCCGACGATGATTATTTCACTGCTTTGGGCGGTGGCGGTTTCGGTAATTATGCATATTATCAATCTGCATATGATGACGAAGCGGTTGAATTTGGAGTAAGGATTTTTATACATAAGGCATATCACGTTTTTCGTAGCGTGATATGCCTTATGTTTTGGATTTATTTATTGTTACTTGTTAAATACACCGCTCCAAATTACGTTATTGTCGGCGGCGATGATTCTGAAGGTTGCAATTTTGATACCGCTGCAGCCGCCTTTGCCTTTGATTAGGATTGTGGCGGTCCCTTTTTTTGTGTTGTTATAACAGCCGATGATTTCATAGTCCTCTCCTTCGATCAGGTAAGTCTTTGTGTTTCCTGTTGTTGTGTAGAGTCTGACTTCGGGACGAATTGGTTCTCCGGTGTACGGCTGTGGGGCGATTTTGTCGGCTTTTATTTTTGCCAGGTCTTTTACGCTGTCTGCGTCGCGGACGAGGTAGGTGGCGCTTAGGGTGCCGCTATAGCCGCTTTTTTCGGTTGCTGTCACTGTCACGCGGAGTTCGGTGCCGTTTGCGACGGTGTCTTTTTTGCCGATTTCCTGGTCTGTGGCGGCGTCGGTGTAGCGGACGGTGTAGTCGGTGTTTTGTTTGAGCTGTCTGCCATCAAGGTCATAGACCTTTGGCGCGGAGTAATAGGCGCTGCCTTTCTTTTTGGCGTTGTACGGCTTATCGGTAACTGCAATGGTCAACAAATTTAGATTTTGTCTGCCAATGCTGTAGGTTTTTGTGACGGTTCCGCTATAGTTCCCGATGCCGCTGATGATGACAACAGGCTGTTTTGTGCTGCTTTCAGGGTATACTGCGGTGTTGTTTTTGTATTTCAGTCTGTAGTCAATGTTTTCCCGCAGGGTATGGGCTGTCCCGTTGTATGTATGCGTGATTACGGGCTTGGGCTTTGCGCCGCCTTTTGCATAGGGTGCGGCGGCAGGCAGTTGGATTGTGACTGTGCTTTCCCCGTTGTCTTCTTCTGCCAAAAGGTCGAATCTGCCGATAACATAGGTCGCTTTTAAGGTGCCGCTATAACCTTTTTTGGGGTTGCCCGTAATGGTTATGGCGGCTTTTCCCGGTTTTGTATTGTTGGTATAGCGGACGGTGTACGCGTCGACTGGAATCTGTTCCCCTGTGCTGTTTTTGCCTGTAAAGACTGTAATGCTTGGGGTTATCGGCGCTCCTGTATAGGGGTAGGATTTTTCCAAACCTGTAATGGAGCACTTCTTTAAATCGGTTCCCGTAATGTTAATGGGAATGCGTTTTTCTCCTGCGTATATGCTTGCCTGTGTCGGTTCAATGATGAGCGTTGCCGTGCCGACGGCGTCGGTGTTTTCCGTTCGGACGGTGTAGTCCTTGCCCTGTGTGAGGGTTGTTTTGCCGACTTTTACAGTAAGGTTTGTCAAATCGGTTTCCAGTTTTGTATTCGGTTCCATATTCTGTTGCGTATCCTGATACAGGTAGCTTTTGACAAGTCCCGTCACCTTTGCGCTGTTTAGAAGCGGCGTGCCCTTGGGCTTCACATGAAATTTGCGCGTGATGCTGCCCATGTAATTTCCGGTTCCGCTGATTGTGATGTCGTAGCCGTCCGCCGAGGCTGACGTGATGTTTGTGTCATAGGAAAGGGTGTAGTCTTTCTTTTCCTTTAATTTTTTCCCGTTCCATGTGACGGTTACCTGCGGTTTCAGTTTTTTGCCTGTCGCAATGGCAGTCGATACGGTGGCGGAAACGGCGTTTTGCGGTTCCTTGCCGAGGTCAATTCTTTCTATTATAAAGGTCTGCGTTGCCTTCCCCTTGTAGTTGCCTTTGCCTGACACGGTAAGCTGCGCGGTGCCTGCGTTTTTGTTGTTTTTGTAGGAAATGGTGTACTCTGTTTTTTCCTGTAAAAGCGTGCTGTTGTGGTACACCTTGATACTGTCCTGCGTCACTGCGCTTCCCGTGTAGGGTACGGAATGCCGTAAGCCGCTTATCCAAAGACCTTTGTGTGTTTCCTCGGGCGTTTTTACGGGAATGGGTTCTGTATAAGTATAGCCGCAGCGTTTGCAGGTGTAGCGTATCTCGCCTTCCTCCTCGGCGGTCGGCTCTTTTATGGTTTCGCTTTCGTAGTCGTGTCCGAGCGCGGGAAGCTTTTCGCCGTCCTTGATTTTGTCGCCACAGGCTTTGCAGTAGGTGGAGCCGCTGTAGCCGTCGTGTTCGCAGTCAGCCTGTAGCGCGTCCCGCAGTTCGGTGTTGGTGTGGGCGCAGTTAATTTTTGCGATGGTAATGGTCTGCGTGGTTGTCTCGTAGTTGTCTTTGTCCGCCCCTGTATAGACTGCCATTGCGGTGACGGAAGTTCCTACTACAAGTATTTTTTCTTTGTCTGTGTCCTGCCACTGCCAGTTTTCGGGGAGCGGCACGTCGCCTACGGTTTTACGGCTTTCGGATACGGTCATGGTTTCAGCGGGCAGGCTTTGCGGCTTTGCGGCTTTTCTGACCGTGACACTGACCGCCGCGTCCTGCTCTGATTTTGCGTAATTCTCCCCTTCCAAAAGGGATACTTTTATGACGGCGGTTCCCGCATTTTTAATGGAAACCGTTCCGTTGTCCGTCACAGTTATGACACTTGTGTCAGTTATTGGTTTGCCTGTTGTGCCTTTGCTGTCGGTTATCTGATAGGTAATTTTTCCATTGCTTTCCGTCGTGCAGCTAAGTTGGAAATCGGCATCACCGTAGGTTTTTATGACACTTGTGTCAGTTATTTGGAGCGTTGGCACAGCCTTTGTGATTTCTGCGGCGGTCGATACGGTTATTGCCGAAAGCGTATAATTTGCCACGTCAACGCCCAAAAGCGCAATGCCGTCCGCAATTACTAGCCGCGCGTTCTTTACATCCGCGCTGTTATAGGCATAGCGCTGCGCTGTCGCGGACACATCATCGCCGTCACAAACCCCGTTCAGTTGAATAGAAAGTCCGTCGGGTGCGGCTGTCGTGCCGTCATAGGGTTTTGTTATCACACTGCCGCAGCCCACGATAATCGGCGTCACGGGCTTGGGGGCGATGGGGAACTGCATTGTTTTTTCGATGTTGCCTGTATTTTTGTCGGATGCGCCTTTTATGGCGACGGAGGCGGTTCCTGCGTCTGTGTTGTCGGTGTAGTCCAGGGTGTAGTCGTCGGGCGCGGTCAGTTTTTTGCCGTCGCGTATCACGGTGACAGCGGGCGTGTGAGGGGTTTTGTCATAGACAAGCCCCTGTGTGTCGTTTAGGGTGATTTCGACGGCGGAGCCGCAGATGCAGGTTCCTGTCTGTGTTGTCTCATTGCCTTTGTAGTCGTAGGCGCAGGGCGCGGCGGTTTCGGTGAGGGCGCAGGCTTTGCAGGTTTGGTTGTGCGTGCCTGTGTCTGTGATATG
This sequence comes from uncultured Lachnospiraceae bacterium, assembly GCA_947175775.1. Lineage (GTDB taxonomy): Bacteria > Bacillota > Clostridia > Lachnospirales > Lachnospiraceae > COE1. The sequence continues at coordinate 21,333 of CAMWNY010000004.1, forward strand.
CTCTACGCTCCAAACATGGTCGGTGCAGGGGTTTATGGTGACGGTTTCATTTAAAGGGGTGACTTGTAAAGTGCCGTAAGCTGTGCTTTTCAAACCTTCCGTTATGGGCTGATTACCGCGGAAATAAGCATACTTTTCGTTTGTTGTATTGTCCAAAAGGTCAAGAAGGTTCAAAGGAGTATCCTGTTCTGCCTCCCAATAAATCCCAGTTCTATTTGAGGTATAGGTTCCGCCCGACAGGGCTATATCCGCATTTGCACCCCAAATATACAAACCGTACCCGTCTCCCCTTACTTCCACGTTTCCTAATATCTTTAAGGCTACGGCATCTGCAACATGAATACCATTATATCTCCCGATAATGATGCCTCCTTGGATGTCTGCGGTTCCCTCCACACAAATACCGTCATATTTTCCAGTGATTGTCCCGATGCCTGTAATGGTTAAGGTTTCCTGTCTGCCGATATAAATTGCAGTTGCATCGGAAGAAATGGTATGCCCGTTCAGTTCCAGTGTAAAGCTGTTTCCTGTTTTGTCGAACTGTATCGGAAGTTTAAGGAATGCGCTTTTGCCCGTTTCAACGGTTCCTTCCACGTCACGCAGCAGCGTTATGGTTGCGCCGTTGTTTTCCGCCGCGAAGGCATCGGGCAGTTTTCCTGCGTAGCGTATCGTTTTGTCGGGCAGGGTAATTTTTGCGTCGGCGGTGATTGTCACGTCAAAATCCGCTTGTGCGTCCGTCATGGTTTCGGTTCCGATGAACTTGACGGTGAGGGGCTTCTTTTTGTTGAGCAGGTCGTTTAGGCTGTTGTTTGGCAGGAGGGTTGTGTCTGCCTGCATGGTGTATGTGCCGCTGCTGTCGGCGGTTGCGGGCGCGGATAGCTGTGTGTCACCGTAAAAGACTGCCATTTCGCCTGCTGTTGGAATGCCGCTGTGTAGACGAAGCTGCGAGGAAGCTGCCGTTTTTGCCTTGGCGGTTTTTGTTTGGTTGGTTTTTGTGTCGGCAGTTTTTGTTTCGTCGCCGTCGGCGGGTTGGTATGCGGGGGTGGCTTTGACGATGATGGTGTCGCCGTAGGTAAAGGTGTCGGCGGGGGTTGTGGTGTCTGCTTTGTATGTATTGACTTTTTTGTTCAATATCATGACAGCTTTTGCGATGGTGATTATTTTGGTTATCTGCGTGTTGTCGGAATTGCGGGTGTATTCCACCATGCAGGTTAATTCCTGTCTGTTATACACCTCTCCGAGCCCACGAGACTCCTGAACATCTCGTATGCCGTCTTGTGCTTTAAAAAAAAAAGGGGGGGGG
>CAMWNY010000005.1 GCA_947175775.1 uncultured Lachnospiraceae bacterium
CTCGGAGATGTCTGTAAGAGCCAGAATATTTACCTGCCTGCGTGCAATGCAAAACTGTAATTTAGATGAAACCGTGACTTTTTCGTACGATGCTATTCACGATGTGCCTCTTGACGGTTCAAAACTTGGTGATGTCAATGAAGGCGATACTCTGACAATGGAGCAGGCTCTTTATTGTATCCTCGTACAGTCCGCCAATGAAGTGGCTAGCGCTGTAGGAGAACATGTCGCAGAAAAACTTTCATTAGCGGGCGAAAATCAAAAAAACATAGATGCTTTTGCCGATCTTATGAACCAAAAAGCAGCGGAACTCGGCTGTAAAAATACCCATTTTACAAACGCTAACGGACTACATGATGAAAATCATTATACAACAGCATACGACCTTGCCCTGATAGGATGTGAATTTTTTAACAATGAATTGTTATGTAAAATCTCTTCAACACCGCAATACCATTTTAAATTAAATTCTTCTGATGAAGATGAACGGTGGATGGCGTCTAAAAACCAATTGTATAAAGGAAAACCTTATCAATATGACTACCTGCTTGGCAGTAAAACCGGATTTGTCTCACAATCCAGGCAAACGCTTGTTTCTGCAGCGGAAAAAAATGGAATGAAACTTGTCTGCGTCATATTTGGAGAAGAAACACCTTATCAATTTGAAGATACTATCGCGCTTTTCCAGTATGGATTTGAAAATTTTCAGAGACTTTCCGTCAGTGAAAATGAAACAAACTATAAAATTATTGCAGGAGATTTATTTGATACGGATAATGACCTTTTTGGTGATTCCACCCCTCTGATGTCTTTGGAAGAAGGCAGTTATGTGATATTGCCGAACACAGCTTCCTTTACTGATATGGTATCATCGCTTGATTATGAAGATCACTCGAATCAAGGCGATCAGAATGTTATTGCTACAATAAATTATACTTACGCTGATGTACCTGTCGGCAGCTGTAAAATTATTTTTTCAAACTCGGAAAAGAAAGACATTACGTTTGCGCTTGGTAATTCTATTCCCGAAATTGCCGAAATTACAACAGGAAATGAAAAGAATAAGCAAACGAAAAATGGCATCTCCAATGATATAGACAATGTTATTTTCATCAATGTACAAAATGTTATTATCGGTATACTTATTTTAGCTGCACTTGCAATTTTTATCCTATTCATTATTTCCGTTTTCAACAGCTACAGCTTTTCGCCAAGGGGACAGAGCCATAAACGGAGAAGAAAACGCAGACAGGAGAGCCGTTTAGAAAGATTTCAATCTTTCCAAAGAAAAATGCGAGAGAAAAAACGCCAACGCAAACGGCGAAAAGAATATAAAAAACGAAAGTAAAAAAGAAGGCACAATTTATGGTTTGTGCCTTCTTTCTCTTCTGCCTTCCCGTATCTGATTCCTTTTCATAATAATATCATCAACCGTTTCTTCATTTACCTGTTTCATGGTTTTCACCACATACACCCTGTCCTGTAAGGATTTCTTCATACGTATTTTACCTTTAATATCTCCATGTTTTGGGCAAACCATCACAGAATAATAATTTTTTCCATTATTTGAAAACCACGGTACCTTTTTCTTTGTTTTTGCGCCGCAGAGAAAACACTTTGTAGATACGACATCCTTATCATTCATGGCTGAAAGTTTGTTTATAAACTCGCGTGATATATACTTTGCATAATCATCAAACACCACGTTAATTTCTTCTGCTTTGTTTCTTGGCAGATGGTAAGTATCAAACGAGTAATTATTCAAAACTTTTTCAACAGCAGCTACTCTTTTAAAAACTTCCGCTGTATACACGGCATCTGCATCCGCACGGTGAAAAGGCACTTCCTCTTTGATATTCAGAAATTCTACAGCACACTGAAGTGTACGCCTTTTCTTCCGATCCTCAAATGCAATACTAAAAAGTTTCTGCACATCATAAAATTTCAACGGTTTTTTCGACAGGCACGGCATATTATAAAAGTCCATATTTTTTTGAAGTTCTGAAAGATCAAGATTTCCCCATGTGCAAAAAACAGCATCTTTACCGCACCAATGTATAAAGTCTTTGGCAACTTCAGGAAACCTACGGCAGTCCTGCAATTCTTTCATACTAATATGAACCAACTCTCCCGTTACCTGATTCATACGATTAAAAACCTGAGGCTTTATCAGCTCATGAAAATTGTCAACCTGTATCATCTCTTTATTTAATTTTATTGCTCCAATTTCTATTATCTCAAACAGCAGATTGCTTTCAAGCTTTGTTTTTAAATCATCTGCCTGATTCCATTCCAAATCTAAAATGATATAATTCATCGACATCTTCCATTCTTGCAATACTTTTTCTAAAAACATGAAATGAAAATAACCCGGTAATCTATATTAAATAGAATAACATAAATCCTAATTTTTCACAACTATGATTAGGGTGTCAAAAAGGTCCATTTTCATTGCAGAGATAATTTTTTAAAGATTGTGCCACAATATCTTGAGGCGATGCGGCGCATCGTTGATAGATATTGTGGTGCAAGATTGGGGAAATTAGCCTGCAAGGGAAATTCAGACCTTTTGACACCCTAATCTAACTATAAGAACAATTGCCGATAATCAAAAATCATATGCCATTCTTAGTTAATTTATCCTTGCAAATTTTTTATATTGCACGTTATAATATATCTAATTGGAGTATTGTGCACAAATAATTCTTATATAATTATAACAATTGTTACAAACATAACAAAATTTTTAGACATACGTGGCAACCGTTTATTGATAAATGGACCGTTATTATACATGTATGTACCGCCTTTTATAGCATTATAGCAACTCCCCCTAACATCTGCATTAAATAATTTTATTTGATGCAGATGTTTTCCTAATCTCTTTTAATAGACAGGTCTCTCCCAATGATACCGTTTCATATCCACATTTCCATTGACAAATTCCACACCTTCCGCCTTCAACAGTTCAACCTGCCGGTTTTCGCCTCCGAACGCAAACGCCTTAGATACCCTGCCTTCTTTATTGACCACACGGTAACAAGGTATCTTATCCGGATCCGGATTGACATGCAGTGCATTTCCGACCACCCGCGCCCACCGCCTGTTCCCTGCAAGCGCGGCTACCTGCCCATACGTCGCAACCTGCCCGTACGGAATCTGTTTTACAATTTCATATATTTTTTCAAATACGGATTGTTCCATAAAATACCTCCAAATATAAGAAAACACTGAAAATTACCAATTATTGTATGTAATTTTTTTCCGTCTGTCAATAATGCATGCAAAAGCTTACTGTAAGTTTATGAAATTGCATAAATAAAATTTCAAATTCGAAACAGAAAAATCAGAAAAAATATTGAATAAAATTTAGTAAACCGATATAATAACATCAGCAACAGAATCCAATCTGACAGCATAGTTTAAATACACAAAAGAAAAACTGCTGCACAAAAATGAAGGAAATAAATTCTAATACTGTCTTATGAGCATCTCGCTTATAATAACGCTAATAAAAATAACAGAATGAGAGGTTGAAACATTATGAGCAAAAGATTTGGCATGTTTTTTGTAACCACTGTATTGGCTGCTGCGTTGTTTGGATGTGGCACAACAGAAAAAGAAAGCAGTATTGCCAATTCAAACCTTGATGAGAACAAAACATCGCCAAACAACCAGGACGTGGAATTGGTTGTTTGGGGCGCCGAAGAGGACGAGGCGCTTTTGCAGCAAATTTTTGAGAGCTTTCAGGAAGAATACAAAGAACAGGCAAATTTCAATATCACATTTGCCCCCCAAAGTGAAGCCGGCTGTAAAGACGCTTTGATGGCAGATTTGGAAGCAGGCGCAGATGTCTTTGCTTTTGCCGATGATCAGTTGAATACCCTTGTAGCTGCAGGCGCTTTGGAACCGATAGAAAATGCGGACCAAATCAAATCGCAAAATCTGTCTGGCGCCGTAGAAGCCGCCTGCGTCGGGGATGTGCTGTACGCGTATCCTTTAACGGCAGACAACGGTTATTTCCTTTATTATAATAAGCGGTATTTTAATCAGGAGGATATAAAAACCTTTGACCGTATATTGCAGATTGCTGAGGAAAATGAAAAAAAGATTACGATGGACTGGTCTTCTGCATGGTATGTATACGCCTTCTTTGGCAATACCGGTTTGGAAGTCGGGTTAAATGATGACGGGATTACAAATTACTGTACTTGGAATGGAACAGACGGTGACATCAAAGGTGTGGATGTTGCCAACGCCATGCTTTCTATTTCCCGTAGTCCCTCCTTTCTAAACACCCAGGAACCTGGCTTTCTTGCAGGCATTCAGGATGGTTCCGTAATTGCCGGCATCAGCGGCGTATGGAATGCGGTTGCCATGAAAGAAACCTTGGGCGCAAATTATGGCGCTGCCAAACTACCTACATATACCTGCGCAAACCGGCAAATACAAATGGCGTCTTTTTCCGGATATAAATTAATTGGCGTCAATGCCTATTCCAAACAGTATGTATGGGCTTCCCGGCTTGCAGAATGGATTTCCAATGAAGAAAACCAACAGCTTCGTTTTGAACTGCGCGGTCAGGGTCCCGCAAATACAAACGCCGCGGCATCGTCCAGCGTTCAGGATTCCCCAGCTATCACCGCTTTGATTGAACAGTCGCAGTTCTCCCGTCTGCAACGCATCGGCGGCAATTTTTGGGATCCGGTATCTGCATTTGCCACAAACATGGCTAACGGAAATCCGGGCGGGAAAAGATTGCAGGAACAGCTTGATACGATGGTGGAAGGGATTACCGCCCCATAAAGAATACATCTGTTTTGTTTGGAGGATATAGGGATTATGAAGAAAAAATTGAACATCAAATATCGGTTAATATTACCCATTGCCCTGCTTGGAATTGTAGCGCTTATATCAAATATCCTTGCAGTTTCCAATATCAAAAACGTCAATGACAATGCCGCCAATATTGCGGACAATTATATGGAAGGAAGAACCCAGCTGGCGAAAATCAACCAGTCCGTTATGAACATACATAAAATGGCGTTATCGCATATTGTAGCTACCGATTATAACACCATGATTACTCTTGTCAACGACATAAAAGAAGAAGAGAAAAAACTTGACGGTATGCTGACGGAATACGAAATCTACATTACCAATAATGACAGGCAAACCTATAATGCCTTGCTTTCCGACTATGATTCGTTAAAGCACGCTCTCGTTTTTCTTGTATGTGCCAGTGCATCCGGCAAAACACAGGACGCCTATGCCTTTGCCAACGGTGATGTGGCATCCTTCAACACTGCAGTTGAAAACAATATTGCTATTTTGGACAGTTCCATCAGCAGCCGGACAACTCAGGCAAGAGCACAGCTATCTTCCGTTTACATTAGTTCTATGATTACGAACAGTGCATCCGCTCTCACCTGTATTATACTCGTATTCACTACGGTTTCCCTGATTCTAAAATCTGTCGTCAAGCCGATAAAAAATATTTTGGAAACACTTCGGGGATGTTCCGGACGGATTAGCGGCGTGGTTGACGAGGTTTTATCACGAACACGCACTTCCGGCGAAAGCGCTATGGATTTATCCGCCCTTTCCCAAGAACTGTCTGCAACAATTCAGGAAGTAGCAAGCAACACTTCCCTCATTAATCAAAATGCAAAAAATGTACAGCAGGATGCAGAAAACATGGCGGAAGAATGCGGAAAAATTACTGCCTACTGCAACGCAATGAACACGCGGGCTGAGGAAATGGGGCAATCCGCACAAGTAAGTTTAAATAATACCAATGCCAAAATAAAAGAGATTTTGGATGTCCTAAACGAAGCCATCGAAGGAAGCCGCAGCGTGGATCAGGTAAACAGCCTTACTCATGCTATCTTAGGAATTTCTTCACAGACAAACCTGATTGCCTTAAATGCCTCTGTTGAGGCAGCAAGAGCCGGGGAAGCAGGAAAAGGCTTTGCCGTAGTAGCAGAAGAAATCCGCCAGCTTGCAGCCTCCAGCGGTGAAACGGCAAACCGTATTCAAAAAGTTAATGCTACCGTAACCCATGCTGTATACAACCTCTCCGAAAATGCCCAAAATCTTGTAAATTATATTGAGGACTCTATTTTAAAAGAATTTCTTTCTTTTGTTGCCTCAGGGCAGCAATACCAAAACGATGCAGCCTATATCCGCCAGGCTATGTCTGAATTTAATGCAAACACTGACCGTTTGAAAGCTTCCATGAATGAAATCGTGGCATCTATAGAAACGATTACAAAAGCCATTGATGACGGCGCTTCCGGTATTTCCGGCGTTGCGGGCAGCGCCCAGCATTTGGTAACAGATATGGCAGAAATCACAAGCCGCATGGATGTAAATCATAAAGTTGCAGCTGAATTGGAACAAGAAACCATAACATTTGCTAATTTATGATATAGAATTCGTTTAAAAAAGCATTGAAAATTTTCAATGCTTTTTTAGCGTTATAGGATACAATCTTTTTACTCATTATATTTTAAACTTTCCGACCTCATTATTGAGTCGTCCTGCAATTTCCTGATTGCCTTGGGCTTCTTCACTAATCGTGTTTACGATTTCCGTCAGGTTAACAGACATTTCTGAAACGTTAGTGACTCCCTTTGCGCTCTCTTCCACGGCAATGTTAATTGCTTCGACTGCTTCCTTGATGCTGTCCATATTTTGGCGTAAGTCACTGGCAGTTTGTGAAAATGTATCCATAATCTCATAGAAGCTCCCTGCATCATTTTGATAATTATCTCCAGTGTCTACAAGCGTCTTATAACCGCTCATCGCAGTGTTATTGATAAAATCAACCATAATTTCTGCCTCTTTGGAAAGGTCGTCTACCGCGGCAATCACTTCTCTGCTCACCTGCTGAATTTTTTCGGCGGTTTCTGAGGAACTATTTGCAAGTTTTCCGATTTCGTCCGCCACAACTGCAAATCCTTTTCCCGCCTCGCCTGCACGCGCTGCCTCAATTGACGCATTGAGAGAAAGAAGATTTGTCTGCTCCGTGATATTGAGGATGTTTCCCGTCAGCTCACTGATTTCCTGTACTGCTTTGGAACGCTCAATCTTTTCATTCATAACGGCAGTCATATGCTCTACCTGATTCTTTGCATCACTTTGAATTCCAAGAGCATCCGTACGGATTTGCTGCGCATTCGTGCGGATTTTGCCCGTATAATCCATTCCATCCTTAGACTTTTCATAAATTTCCTCTACCTGCCCGTAAATTTGATTTACAGACTCCGCAATCTGATTCATGGATGCTGATGTTTCCTGCATCGCCGCACTCATTTGTTCCATTGTTGCCGATACGTCCGTTATATTCAGTTCCGCATCCGAAACGCTGTCTACCATACTGTTGGAGGAATCTTTTATGCTCGCCGAATTTTCAGAAATATTCTGCATAATTTCACGCATATGTCCCAAAAGCCCATTTACATTTCCTGCAATAAGTTCTGTCTCATCGCCGCTTTTTACATCAAGCGTCTGTGTCAAATCACCCTCACTGTTTACCAAATCATAAATTTTCTGATTAATAACAAGAAGATTTTTCATAATTGCCTGAACAATAATATTCATCACAATAACTGCCAAAACCATGCACAAAATAGAAATCACAACAACACTTTGGATTGTTTCATTAATCTTTTCTACAGCGCTTTCGGCATTGTAATCGCAAGCAAGAATTCCGACCACTGTCTGTCCGGTTTCCCCGTCATATACCGGCGCATATACGGAGAGCAGACGTTCATCCCCGTAGGTTTCAATTTCCTTTGTGGAAATAATTTCTCCGTCCATAACAGGAAGCAAAACCTCATAGTCTGTAGGAAACTCTTCGCCTATCGCACAACGATTTTCCGTTTCATCTATATCAAGCCCATAATAACTCTTACCGTCCTGAAGGTATACCGTATACATATACAGCATCCCGCACTCATCCCGCAATTTAGTCAGTTGGGATGTCAGTAAATTATACGTTATGGAGCCCTCCTTTTCCGACGCAATACCCGCTACCCATGTGGGATTAACGGATTTTGCCGCCATTTTAGCAGCCAGCGACGCTTCCTCCACTGCCATATCGATCATGCTGTTTCGTATTCTTATGTAGGAGTTTCCACCGATAATCAGACATACTAAAATAATCAGAACTGTTGCCGGAAAAATAATTTTGTAACGAATGCTTAATTTACGTGTCTTTTGTTTCATACTAATGCTCCTTCTTTCTTTATGCGGCATAACAACTAGTAACAAATATTTCCCCCTTATGTATGTAACATTATACTATTTCCCTATTTTATTGGCAACCAATACTTGTTTATTTGTTCCAATTATTTATTCCCATTTTATACTTATTGTGATAGAATGTTCACAAAAGCAATACGTTTTGGCAAAACACAGACAGCAAACGTAATTTTAAGTATTACAAGATGAATGGAGGAGTAACATGTTTCAATTTACAGACGATTGTTTAATAGGAATAGAACAGATTGATGAGGAGCACAGGACTTTGTTCGCGCTGCTGAACAAGGCAGGAACGATGCTTGCAAACGATTTTTGCAGTGACCGCTATCAGGATTTAAAGGAAATACTTGAGGAACTTGATTACTATGCAGAGCAGCATTTTACACACGAAGAAGATTATATGATGCAGATATGCGATCCGGAAATTATCCGTCAGCGCACACAGCATGCATTTTTCCGTGAAAAAATTCGGGATTATGAGTTTGTCAACATTGATGACATTGACGAACAGCAGCGCGTTTTAACCGAACTGGTCAATTTTCTTGCGAAATGGCTTTACCGACACATTATCGGAAGTGACGTCTTAATCGGGAAGCTGCCGCCGCTCGAGGAGTGGATGGTTCGTGAAAATCCCTGTGAATTTACGGACGATTATCTGATTGGCATCGAACTGATTGACAACGAGCATAAAGAGCTTTTCCGCATTGTCGATCAGGCGAACCGTTTGGTAAAATCATACGATGCAGCTTCCGGTTATGATAAAATCCTTGATATTTTAGACAATCTGAAAGAATATACAAAAGAACATTTTGCCGACGAGGAAGAGTACATGGAAGGCATTCATTATGAAGGGCTGGAAGCGCAGAAACGCGCGCATGATGCTTTTATACAAAAGCTTGAAAACATTGACCTTTCAGAGCTTGACGAAAACCCGCAGGAGTCGCTGCAGCAGCTTTTGGAATTTTTACTGGGATGGCTTGTCAACCATATTTTACATACAGATAAAAAAATACCCCTACAATAATTCCTTATAAAGACATACAAAAACCCTTGAGCGATTTGCTTTGCCTAAGGGTTTTGCTTTTTATGATAATATTATTCTTCTTCCTCAACGCTTGCCTGTACCGGATACTTATGAATATGAATTAAGCAAATCACGGCTGTAATTATCAGTGGAATTCCCGCCAGAATACCTGTCGGAGCCGGACCTACAAAGAAATTTCCGCCGTCAAACGTAAACTGTGACGCCTGTCCCATCATGACGTTTATCGCACTGTGCGCAAATACCGCAGGGAAAATACTTCCCGTACGCAACGTAAGGAATGCATAAATAATACCCGTAACCGTTCCAAACAGACACATTGCAACAATATTCAATACCGGAAAGCCGCTGTTTCCTTCACCATAAAAATATCCGATTGTCACCAACGGCGCATACCATAATCCGGAGGCAAATCCGGTGATAATCATTGCAGGAATGGTGCCGACCTTTCGGAAAAGCTTCGGTAAAAGGAATGCCCGAAATCCCCATTCCTCTCCAAAAGCATTGATAAAATCAAGCACTGCTGCCGTAAAAAATTTCACAAGCAAATCCGTTTTCACGCCCGCTACAATTTCTACCGGCGTAAGCTGTGCACCTGCGCCCGCAGCACTCTCACTGTAGGACGCTACAAAATTTGTCATATTCGGATCAAAATTGTCCCGAAATACGAAAAAATAAATTACCGCACCAAGAAACGTGAGAATCGATGTTCCAAACCAACCAAACAGAAACAAAAAGCGCTGCTCTGAAAAGTTGAACTGAAAGCCTGATTTTACAAGACCTTCTCTTGTAAACAGCCTTGTCACTAACGCCGCCAAAGCGGGCGCTAGCATAATCTGCGAAATCAGCTCCGCGGCATCTTTCACAATTTCCACATCACCGCTTCGATACATCGGGATTACACCAAAAATCTCCGTAAGCCATGTCACACCGAAACAAAGCGCCAAAAATATCAAAAGCCGTTTCGTCTCCACTTTCTTATCTGTCACCCCAACAAGCCTCCGCTTGCCTTCCTGTTCCCAATTATCCTGCGTCTGTTTGTTTTCTTCTGCCATCTGCTGTCATTTTCCTCCATTATTTAATTTCGTTCGCCATTGTATACAATCCATGATAAATGCCACCCTGTTCCATAAGCGCATCATGACTTCCTTCTTCAACAATTCCTGCGTCCGTCAGCACCAGTATCCTGTCGGAACCACGTATCGTGGAAAGCCTGTGCGCAATGGTTAACGTCGTCCTGCCTTTCGCAAGCTCATTCAAAGATTTTGCCACCGCATACTCACTCTCATTATCCAACGCCGAGGTTGCTTCGTCAAGTATCAGTATCGGCGGATTCTTCAAAAACACCCTTGCAATACTAATCCGCTGCTTCTGCCCGCCCGAAAGCTTTACGCCCCTCTCACCGACATACGTGTCATATTTATCCTTTAAATTCTGTATAAACTCGTCCGCACCGGCGCGCTTTGCCGCCGCCATAACCTCCTCGTAGGAAGCCCCCGGTTTTCCATATGCAATGTTGTCATAGACTGTTCCCGAAAACAGATAAACCTCCTGCTGCACAACACCGATGCTCTGCCGCAAACTTTTCAACGTCAGCTTCTTAATATTTTTTCCGTCGAGTGTGATTTCACCCTTTGACACATCATAAAAACGCGGTATCAGATTGCACAAAGTCGTCTTTCCGCCGCCTGAAGGTCCGACAATCGCAAGCTTTTCACCCGCATGGATTTCCAAATTCAGATTGGTAAACACCTTGTTATGGTCGTCCGGATATTCAAAGCTTACATCATGGAACACAATCTCACCTTTCGGATTTTCTATATCCTGCGCATCCGGTTCATCAAAAATTTCAATATCAGCATCCATAATCTGCAAAAACCGCTCAATTCCCGTAATACCCCGCTGAAACTGCTCCGCAAACTCAATAATCCTTCGTATCGTGGCAATCAGCGTCGTCACGTACATCACGTACGCAACCATATCTCCAGGAAGAATCCTGCCGTCCATTAAAAAAAAGCCTCCCCCAAGAATAACCGCCAAATACATAAATCCATCAAACACTCTTGTCGATGTGCTGAAAATACCCATAATCATATAGGCGTGTGTTTTAATTTTCAAAAATTCCTGATTGCCGTCCTCAAATTTCTGCGACTCAAGCGCCTCATTTGTGAACGCTTTCACAACCTTTTGCCCCAAAAGGCTGTCCTCAATTTTCGCATTTAACTCACCGATTTGGTTGCGCTGCATACTGAAAGTTTTACGCATTTTTTTGTTAATCATCCGGCAGACAATTGTCATAATCGGCACAAACACAAATACAATCAACGTCAACGCAAAATTGATACGCGCGAGTATGATAAAGGAAATGACAATTTTCAACCCGGCAATAAAAAACTCTTCGGGACAATGGTGCGCAAATTCCGTCACGTCAAACAAATCGTTTGTGATTCGCCCCATAATCTGTCCCACTTTCGTATTATTAAAATACGTATTTGAGAGCTGTTGTAAATGTGCATAGGCGTCGCGCCGCATGTCTGTCTCAATTCTTGCACCCATGACATGACCGACGTCTGCCATGTAAAAATTAGCAATCGCGTCTATGATACGCAATACAAAATAAACAAACGCAAGCCCTGTCACCATGCGCACTGTCAACAGTGCCACATCCTGAAGGGCTGTGTTTGTAATCATTCTGATAATTAAAGGCAGCACAATTTCACAAGCCGTCGTCAGTGCCGCACAAAATAAGTCCATATAAAGCGTCCTTCTATATGGCTTAAAATATGGCAGGAAACGCTTAATCAGCGCACCTGTCGAATATTCTTTATTTTCCATTCCTTCACCTCATGCTACGGAATTCTTTTTATTAATCTGTGATTAATTTCATAAAAATTTCACTTCCCGTAACCATTTTGTCCTTTGTTATTACCAGTAATCGTTGTTTTAAAAACGGATTTAAATTCTCCTTCGCTTTTTCTGTATCCTTTACCCTGAAATACTGTTGTTCAAATTCTTCATAAGTTTCATTCAGAAAAAGCATGACACATCTGCACCGCGCGCCATAAAGCTTGAGATATTCACATAGGTCTTCAAAATATGGCGGTTTATCCACATTTTTATTCCTGTTTTCAACAGTGTTCTCAACAGTGTTTTCAACAATGCCTTCAAACGCTTTCCCCATTTGAATAAACGACATCGGAGTCACTCTTATAATGATTTTTCCGTTTCCCCAGCATATCAGATTACTCCGCACATTCTGAAATATTTTATCGTGTGACTTTAACGACGCGGCAGCGTCTTTTATCGACGAATGTATTTCGTCAAACGTTCCGGATGTATCTGCTACAAATGCAATTTCAAGCTGCTGCCCTCCCGCCGGAGCATTGGAGGGCGCATGTAATATTTTATCCGTTCTTTTATTTAATTCAAGCTTTTGCAGCTGTGTAAGACTCATAGGAATCCCCATTTCAAACTAATTATTTTTATAAACCGTGAAGCTCTTCTTTGCAAGTGTGCCTTTATAATTTCCAATACCTGTAATAATCATAGTCGCAGTACCTTTTTGCTTTTTCTTATCCAAGTCATACGTCAGTCTTGTACTGTTCAAAACGCTGACTGTGTAGTCCTTCCCTTTGACGAGCTGCTCACCGTCAACCGTTACCGTTACTTTCGGCACAATCACTTCTCCCGTATACTTTTGGTCAGCAATATTGCTTACCGTAATTTTGGAAGCATTTTTTGCCTCCTTCGGAAGAATTGTGAAATTCTTTGTCATGGTTCCGGCATATTTTCCTTTTCCGGTTACAATGACCGTTGCCTCGCCTGCATTCGTGTTGTTTTTGTATGATACCGTAAAATCTCTTCCATTTTTAAGCGGCATATTTCCATAGAAAAATTTTACCGTGGGCTTACGTTCCGTATTATTATATACGTAACTGTCCTTCGAAAGCTCAATACGGCATTCATCCGTCAAAGGCTTTCCAATAATCTTAAAGGTAATATTTCTTGATCCGCTGTAACCGCCAATACCGGTAACCTTAACCTTTGCATTTCCGGCATTCTTATTATTTAAAAATTTTACCGTATAATCCTTGTCTTCCTCCAGCACGACACCGGTTTGCGTATCCTGAATCTCCACCTTCGCACCATTGGACTGGTTATACTCAATTCCGTCATTGTACACAAGCTCCAAATCACACTGGTTTTTTGAAGAAACCGCAAAACCGCCTACTGTAATCGCAATCGCATTATCCTTCATCGGTTTCTTGGCAATTTTAAATTTAACGTCATCTTTTCGGCTGCCGACCACAAAATTCTTTGCTTCCTCAGTAGCCGTCATACGAAATCCTGCGTTGCCGACGTTCGTGTTGTTATACCAGTCTTCCAAGGCAACGCCTTCCATTGCCTTAACATCAAGCTTTGCACTGCCAAGCTTGATTTCCATATGATTCAGCTCCGGACAAATCTCACTTCCGGTATAAAGCTGATTTTTAAGCTTTACCTTTATTTTACTCAAATCCGCCGGTGTTATTTCATAAAGGATTGTTGCGGTCCCCGCATAATTTCCCTGAAATGTAACTGTCATCGTATATTTATCGGCGTATGCGCGAGCTGCTGCATTTTCCGCATTGCCCGCGGCACTGTAAGCAACTCTGAAATCTTTATTTTCCTTTAAGGTCGTTTTGCCGTCTTTTATCGTAAGCTTCGGCTGCTGTTTTTTACCATTATAAACATATGTGTATTTATTCAGGCTAACGGTTGTATTTTCATGAAAAATTGGCTGTCCTTCTGTTTCCTGAGCCATTGTCCCGAGGTCCTTAGGCAGAATGTCGAATGTCTTTACAACCTCACCCTTGTATACGCCTTTACCTTTTACGACAATCCTTGCAGCCCCTGCAGTTTTATTATCAATATAAGAAACTTTGTAATCTGCTCCCAATGTAAGCTCTGCACCGTTTACCTTATCGACTACTTTTATCTGCGGCGTCACTGCTTTACCGGTATAAATCAGGCTCTCAATTTCTGACACAAGTGTCACTTCTGTCAGTCTGTCATCCAACTCTTTATTGTTTTCGGATATTAACGTCAGCTTCTTTGTCACCTTTCCACTGTATTTACCAATACCCGTTACAATTACCTTATATTCTCCGGCGTCAGTAATCTCAGAAAGCTGCGCACCGCGCTTATCCTGATAAATTACAGTATAATCCACATCCTGTTCCAAACGCTTCGTACCGCTTATGACATAAAGCTCAGGCTGTACCGGCGCTCCGCCGTCCGTATAGAGATAAATATTTTTTAATGAAACCATTTTTGAAGAAAGCTTTGTCTGTTTCTCCGTTTTTGGTACAATTGTAAAATATTTTTTTACTTCACCCGTATAATTTCGTTTTCCTTTTATCAGAACATAAGCTTCCGTGCCAATATCTACATTATTTCCATACTCTACCGTATAATCATTCCTTGAAAGCTTTTCACCATTTTCCATCACGGCAACACTCGGCTTTAATGCCTTCCCTGTGTATGCCATTTCATAAGTATCATAAGAACCGCCGACACTGACTATTGCGGTCTGCGAAAAGTCCTTACTTAGGATTTGGAAGGTAAGCGGCAGCTCTCCTGCATAGTTGCCCATCCCGACAACAGTTACCTCTGCTTCGCCGGCATTTCTGTTCGCGGTGTATTTCAGCGTGTAATCAATTCCTTCTATCAGCGCGTAATCGATATTTTTATTTTTACCGCTAATTATGACACCTGTGTCAGTTTCTAAATCATATCCGGTATACGTCACATCGGGAATTTCCTCAAACATTTCCTTTGTGAGCTTCATGCCTGTAATCGTAAATCCCTTGCGTACCTCTCCGGTATAATTTCCCATGCCTGTAATGATAACATATCCTGTACCGGCGCTGATGTTATCCGCATAGCTTATTGTGTAATCCTTGCCTTCCGTAAGTGTTACGTTTCCGTTATTTACTTTTAATTTAATTCCGGTTTCCTGCGTGATTTCGAGTCCTGTATATTCCTGCGGCGCAATATCGCTTACCATTGCTTCGGAAAGGGTAAGCTGTGTCTTTGTGACAGTCCGCTCCATTCGCCCTTCATACTCGCCAATTCCGGACATAATAAGCTTATAGGTTACCTTCTCCTGTTCATTTTCAATAACAGTCTGTGTCGTTACTGTTACTTCATAATCCTTTCCTTCGATAAGCTCGTATTTTCTTGCACTGTCATAAATGCATAACGCTTCTTTGATGTCATCAACGTAATCTGTTTCCGTATCGATACTAACGCGGCAGTTTGTAATTTTTCGTTTATCCTGATACCAAAAATTACAGTCTACCCTGCCGGAAATGCCGTCTACTTTTCCGCTTGAGGAGTACTGCCAAAACCGATAGTTATCGGAATACTTCGTTCTATCGTTATAGCGCGCAATCCAGTAATTTGTCTTGCCATAAATAGAAGAAGAGGTCGGCTGCATATCCTTTGTCAGCATTTGATAATTGGCATAAATACCGCCGTCAAAACCTTCACTGCGAACATCCCTCACAAATCTGTCACAAATATCCTGATGCTTTCTTTTGGAAAGGTTTGCTTTCTCAAGCCTTCCCTTTGTATCACCTGCCGTGTATTCATAATCAATCATAATCGGAAGGGATATGTATTTTTTCAGGTCATTATCCTTTAAAAATTTGATTGTATAATCCGCTTCTTCTGATGCTTCCGGCTCTGTAATTGCCTGTGAGAAAAAATATACGCCTACTTTTACGCCTGCATCGGCAGCTTTTTTGATATTGTCCTTTGCATACTCGTCCCCGTTTAATTTTGCGTCGTCACCATAGCCCCTGTAGCCTACTCTGACAAATGCAAAATGGACGCCTGCCTTTTTCGCTTTTTCCCAGTCGATATTACCCTGATATTTTGACACGTCGATACCGTGTCTGACAATTTTATTTAATACATGATCTTCGTGCGTGTATGTCTTTTTTGTGAAAGGGCTTACGGTTGTGTCGGAATTATCGGCATTAAACTGATTTAAGTCGTTATCGTCTTCTTCATAGGTTTCGTCATTTTCCAAAAGATTTTTGTATAGCTCGGGATCGTACGGATCATATGTGTGAAGCATACCGTTTTCATCCGTATATGCAAAATATCCGTCTTCATTTATGTACATGCTGCTGTACTTTTCTTTTAACTTTTGGAGTAATGAATTGAGGTATTCCGTATCGTCATTTTCCTGGTTTGTTTCTAGTTCTTCAAGCTGTGTTTCGGTTTCAGTTGATTCTGCTTCTTCTGTTTCTATTATCTCACTTGATTCCGATTCTTCTGTTTCTATTGTCTCGGTTGGTTCTGTTGATTCCGATTCTGTTGGTATTGTTTCGCTTGGTTCTAGCGTTTCTGTAGCTTTTGTTTCTTCGGTTTCGCTTATCTGCGTTGTTCCCTCGGCTTCCGGATTTTCTGACACTTGTGTCATTTTTTCTTCCTGTGTTTTTGTTTCCTGCGTATCATCTTTCTCATTTTCTGACACTTGTGTCACTTTTTCGTCGGCGTTATCTGCATCCTGTACTTGCGTCTCAACCTCCGCCGCATAAACATATCCCGCATTCTCCTGCATAAACGGCATACTTGGCACTGCCAAACATAACGACAAATTCATGCATAAAAACTTGACAAACCAATTCCTTTTCCTGTTCATAGTAATCCCCCTTATCTTTTAAACCTTCTCCGTATCCTTTCGGTACCTATCCACAATCTTCTCGATACTTTCTCTTGATATCGGATAATGAAATTCCTTTATGATCCTGTCAACCGTATATCCGTGGTCAACAAGATGTCTAATCGCGCCCCCATACGCAAAATCCTTTGTGAAATTGGATAATGCCTCTTCAAAATATCCGTGATTTGGTTCTTCCATATTGACACCCTAATCCTCATATATAATAATACCGAAACTTCTAAAAACTATCTAATATTATATTTCAACAGAAATGTTATGTCTACCATGTTCATAAAAAATTAAGAAATCTAGCATAATTATCCTATCCTAATTATACCAAAAGACAAAAGAGACAGTCTTTTTAACTGTCCCCATACAACATTGAACTATATAATCACAATATCATAAATTTTCAATTTATGATCAACATTCACCGTTCACAAAATGTATAAATCCACTTTGCTCTCTCGCGCTCATTATATCATATCTCATTAATCGAAACCACCCCTTTAATCTCCTGCAAAGAACGCTGATAATCCTCTCTGTTTTTTCCGCGCGGAATTTTAAAGGTCGTGACAATCTGAAAATGCTGTCCCTTCGCCTTTGGTTTGTCCACGTAAAACGTATCCGTAAAACAATGGTCCTGCTTGAGAAATCTTGACACGTGCGTTATCGCTTTACCGTCCTCAACCTCGATATAAAGCGTTATATAACGCGAATACTTGTAAACCCGCTCTTCAATATAGGGCACCATATGCACGCCGGCAAGCCACAACGCCGTCAAAATCACCGCTCCGTCAATAAACCCAATTCCCACCGCAAGCCCGACGCACGCGCACGTCCAAATGCTCGCCGCAGAAGTAAGCCCTTTAATCTGATGTCCCGACACAAGAATGGAACCCGCGCCAAGAAAACCGACGCCGCTGATTACCTGCGCCGCAATCCTTGAAATATCAAGCCGCTCGGGATAAATTTCTTCAAGATACTGCTCCATCAACATCACCATCGTCGCGCCAAGACACACCGTAATCGTTGTACGTGCACCGCCGCCGCGCCGTTTCGCACCGCGGTCAATCCCGATAATCATACCTATCACCAAAGAGACCACGATTCGAATGACAATACTACCCCATGTCCAGCCGGAAAGCTTTGTTGTAAACATTTTTATCCCCCATTTCCGCTAAAACCTACAAATTTATTTTTTACATAAACTCCTATATTTCCGCCTTTGCGGGCGTATAAATCAGCATACGGGAATTTTTAATTTCACATTATTTCTTCGGAATCCAATACAATCGTAAACGGACCGTCATTCATAAGCCCAACCTTCATATCCGCTCCGAAAATACCATGCTCTACTGTAAAGCCTTTCTTTTTCACCTCGCTGATAATATACTCATACATCTCATTCGCCATATTTGGATTTCCCGCTTTCGTAAACGACGGACGGTTTCCCTTTTTACAGTCCGCATACAGCGTAAACTGCGAAACAATCAGAAATTCGCCCCCCACATCGGAAGCTGACAAATTAGTTTTCCCGTCCGCGTCATCAAAAATACGCAGCTTTGTCATTTTGTCAATCATCTTATCTGCCGTCTGCTGATTGTCAAAATCCGCCACACCGACAAAGACCAAAAGCCCATGCCCGATTTTCCCCACAACCTTATTTTCCACTGTTACATCTGCATGTGTTACTCTTTGTATTACAAATATCATACATTTCTGTTTCCTTTTTTAAATTTCATTTTATAATAAAATATTAATGATAAGATTAGTATAAAATAAAACAACCTTTAATACAATACTTTCCTTTTACCCATAAAAATACCCATGCGCCATTGTATCAGCATATTTCCTCTACATAGCTGTGTAACGTAAAACAGACAGAACCACTGCCGCAAAATGCATTCGTCCTGCCTGTTAATCAGTTCGTTATAAAATATTCAGCTTCCTGCCATCTGCTTAATAACCGCGCTTACATTGATACAAGATTAACATATTCAACTTAACCGTTCAGATTGAGCGTACCTTCTCCCGTACTTTAAGCACCATCGGCGGCGCCACAGAAAGTTCATCCACACCCATGTTGACAAATTCCTCGGTAAGCGCCGTATCCGCGCCTAATTCCCCACAGATACCAACCCACTTGCCACACTGATGCGCATTGTCCACCACCATCTTTATCATGCGTAAAATCGCCTTATGATGCGGATTGTAAAAATCCTCCAACTTCTGATTCTGCCTGTCAATCGCAAGCGTATACTGCGTCAAATCATTCGTGCCGATGCTGAAAAAGTCTGTCAGCTCCGCCAGCTCATCGCTAATCATAACTGCTGCCGGCGTCTCAATCATAATACCCTGCTCCGGTATTCTATAAGGAATTTCATCTCTTTTCAGCTCCTGCTCCACTTCCCCCACAATCGTCTTAATTTGCCTGACCTCATCAACGGAAGTAATCATGGGATACATAATTGACAGATTCCCGTATGCCGCCGCGCGCAAAAGCGCGCGAAGCTGTGTTTTAAAAATCTCCGGCTGCTTTAAGCAGATACGGATAGCCCTGTAACCCATCGCCGGATTGTCCTCTTTCCCAAGCGAAAAATAATCCGCCTGCTTATCCGCGCCAATATCAAGCGTCCGGATAACAACCTTCTTCTGCCCCATCGTCTGAACCACCTGCTTATACGCCTGAAACTGCTCCTCCTCCGTCGGGAAATTATCACGTCCCAGATACAGAAACTCACTGCGGAACAGCCCAATTCCTCCGGCATCATTTTCAAGCACATAACCCACATCGCTGACACTGCCGATATTTGCATAAATATTGATTGTCCTGCCGTCCCTCGTCTCGTTCTTCTTGCCCTTTAGTTCCTGCAAAAGACGGACTTTTTCCTGCTCGTTTCTGATTTTTTCCTCCGCCTCACTGCATTCTTTCCCAGTCGGCTCAAAAATAACCTCACCTGCCGCACCGTCCACAATCGCCGTCATACCCGTGTGGATTTCATTCAGGTTCAGCGTTACGCCAATCAGCGCCGGAATATTCATCATACGCGCAAGAATTGCCGTATGCGAATTAACAGAACCATGCACCGTCACAAACGCAAGGATTTTCTTTTTATCCATCTGCACCGTCTCACTTGGGCTCAAATCATCGGCAACAATCACGGAAGGCTCCATTGCCGTAAAATCAACCCCTTCCTGACCGGAGAGATTACGCACGAGGCGCGCCGAAATATCCTTAACATCAGCCGCCCTCGCACGCATATATTCATCGTCCATTCCTGCAAACATTCCCGCAAAATTATCTCCCGTAATTGCCACCGCATACTCCGCATTCACCATTTCCGTACGGATAATATGGGAAATCGCGTCAAGATAATCGTCGTCCTCAAGCATCATCTGATGGACCTCAAAAATTGCGGCGTTCGATTCTCCCACTTCCTTAACCGCCTTTTCATAAAGCGCGCCAAGCTGCTGTTTGGCATTTGCTGCCGCATCATGCACC
>CAMWNY010000006.1 GCA_947175775.1 uncultured Lachnospiraceae bacterium
TTACTTCGCAATTATGGAAGTTTATGCCCATTCGGGCGTGTATAATGTCTATCGACATTATACCATAATTACTTCGCAATTATGGAAGTTTATGCCCATTCGGGCGTGTATAATGTCTATCGATATTATATCAATTATACAAAATGAATGCAACAGCTTTTACCGCCAATTCACCTTTTATCTTGCGAAATATGGCACTGGCAAAAAGACGGCAATCACCAGATTCAGCAATACACATCCGCCTCCACATTCAGTTTCCCCTTACGGGTTTCACCCGATACGCCAACAAACACAAAACGCCCAAACCCTCTGACAGAAACTTTATCCTCCGGCTTCAACTGACCGCTGTTATTCTCATTCAATCTGCCGTTCACAAACACCTTCTTTGCCCGGAACAGCTCCACGCTCTCACTGCGCGACAGATTATACAGCTTTGCAATCACACTGTCCGCCCGCGCCGCATTCACCTGAAACGTCTTCCGCTCCAGCCTCGTAACCGTACTTTCAGGCACCTCCTCTGCAATCCCGCACCGGACACTCGTATGCCGTACTTTATCCAACGTCTCTATAATATAGGAAGACATCTTCTCCGTGCAAAATAAAAACGCATGCTTTCCCACAATCACAATATCCCCAAGCGTCGCACGCTCAATTCCCAAATTCATCAACGCCCCCAGGTAATCCCGATGATTCAGCTCCTCCCCAAACTTTTCGACAAGCGGCGCAATCTCCACACACGCAATCGGAAACGGCTCCTCATAACCGCAAAGCGCCTTATCGCCAAACCGCAGCATCACCCGCTCACAGTCCGCCGTCCCGCCAAAAACCGTCACCGGAACATAAGAAAGATCTCGCTCCATCTGATAATAACAATTTAACTCCGCAAGCGACAAAAAGCCCGTAAACAAATACCGGCTGTCCGTATACGCCTTATTCGCAAGCTCCGCAAGCCGCTTTTTAAACAATGTTTCATCAGCGTCCATCTTCATTATCCTCCCAAAATTCAATATAGTCCCTGTCCCACATCAATATTTTAAGCTTTCTCGCCGCCTCTGCCGCCGGCTTTGTGAAATACTGGTTCGTCATCACCGCGCCTACCATTCTGTCATAATAATCGCGCCCTGCATACGCTTCCTGCACCGCCTTTACACCCACCAGTCCCGTATACCGCTTACACTGCACCGCATACGTCACGCCGTCCTTTTCCGCAAGAATATCAATCCCGTAATCACCGCTTCCTTTTGTCACTTCCACCTCAATAAATCCGTTGGCAGCAAGCAAGTCTGCGCAATAATACTCAAACTCCAGCCCTTCCATATGATCCAATGCATGTGCCCGCGCATTCCTGCGAAACCGCCTGCAAAGCGCTATGCCAGCCGCCGCTGCAATTGCAATTCCCACAATAACTGCAAGCATTATTCCTATCGTATTTCCTGTCATTCTTTCGTTCCCTCTCCCTTATTGACACTCTGCTTTAACAATCATTTTTTAGTCAATAACATCATATCATGCAAACGTCCGTTCGCGCAACTTAATTTTTAAAAATTTGTATTTTTTTCAATTACCTGTTTACAAACAGTTGACATTGTTGTATAGTTTCCATTGTAACATATTATGTAAATTTATATTTCATGCAGAGTAGAATCGCGTGCGTTAGGCACTGTTAGCAAATAACTTGTGACAAGGACACAGTATAAATGTTCAACTGTAAAAAAGAGTCCGGCGAGCCGGACTCTCGCGCCGGAGCGCGGTTGCTTTAGCAACCATATTCCTTAGCGCGAAGTGCGCATCTCCCGGAGGGTTTTTTACTTTATAGGACGTAATTTCCTATAAAAGTAAAGAAAACAATCGCAGTCGTAGCGGGCTACGCCAAGATTGTCTGATGCCGTAGGTGAATATTTATACAAGT
Source organism: uncultured Lachnospiraceae bacterium (assembly GCA_947175775.1). Taxonomy (GTDB): domain Bacteria; phylum Bacillota; class Clostridia; order Lachnospirales; family Lachnospiraceae; genus COE1. Next base: position 1,910 of record CAMWNY010000006.1, read on the forward strand.
CATTGTTATAAGTTCTTTGTTAGCAGTTCCTTAAGTGCCTTGTGAACAGGGAGTTGTCACAAGGACGAAAAAGCCCTCTCGGGCTTTGCGGTGCGAGGTTCGCATCCCGCTGCTACATATTTTTGTGTAGTTTTCGGTCTCGCTGCATTAGTGGAGGCGTTTTTTTATGCAAAAAATCAAACAGTTCTATCTCGATTCTATTAACCAGCTCAAAATTACCCAAAACCTTGTCATCTGCGGACTTATGGCAGCGCTCGCCGTCGTACTGAGTTACGTGGCAAGCATTGAGGTCGGTCCCTACATCCGCATCGGCTTTTCCGGTATTCCAAACCGCATCATTGAGTTTCTGTTCGGTCCGATTGTCGGCTCGATTTTCGGCGGAATGCTTGACATCCTGAAATATCTGGTTAAACCAAGCGGTCCGTTTTTCTTCGGCTTTACGTTTGACGCGATGCTCGCAAGTGTAATTTACGGTTCTTTTCTGTATAAAAAACCCGTAAAACTGTGGCGCATTGCCGCAGCAGAACTGCTTACCAAACTGATTGTCAACTGCTTTTTCAACACGCTTTGGATTTCCATGCTCTACGGAAAAGGATTTTTTGTCCTTCTTCCCGCACGGATTATCAAAAATGCGGTTATGCTTCCGCTTGACACAATGATTCTGTTTTTCGCATTGACCATGCTGAAAAAAATTCCCACACTGATTCACACAAAACAAAGTTGATTTGTACCCATTCTTGTGGATAACCAAACCACAATATCTTGTGTTTTTCCGTTTTATCCACACTTGCTTTAGTGCGCTAAAGATTTCAGTTACATAAGAACTTACAAACCCGTTTCACTTTTGTCTGAACACAAATTTAGGCTTTTATCCATGAACAAAGTGTGGTAAGATAATTCTATCGAATGATTTTAGGGAGTATAAGCTTGGGCAGCGATAGGGTGTTTTATGAAGGAAAATGACAGCATATTATTTTTACCGGAGGGATACAATGGAGTACAATTACAACCGAATATTGGAAGAAATCAGGCAGCTCGTAAACAAATCCGCTCTTGTTTGGCTTAGCTTTATGGCAGGCATGTCACTCATCATTGGTATTTTGTGCACCGCGGGCGTGCTTCCTTTGCAGGTTCTTTGGGCGTTTTTAGGGATTATCCCCTCTGCCGTTGCACTTGTTTTTGTGGTTGCCTATTATCGCAGAAAAGCGGGAACTTTTGCCAAGAAACAGCAGATTTCCGTTATGGCATTTCATGCAAAAAAGGTAATTGACAATCTGCAGCAGGAATTTCCCGACACATTTTTAAGCGACTGCCAAATTCGAATGCGTTATCTTGCCAAAAACGGGATTGACGTAGACAATGCCTTAAAACGAATCGGTGGAAATGTTGATGCATACAATCAGCTTGTTCTTTCATTTTTAGGGGAAAGCGACGAACTGGAAGACGACCTTTTTGATTTAATGCAGCCCGACACGCTGTTCCAATACGGCAGCAAGGCACACGCCTTAAGAGTAAAGGCAAACGAGCTTGGTATCTCCAATCTTACGGACACTGCCTTTTTCCATGAAATAGAAGCTTACGCAGGCAGTTTAGACATTGTTCGGGCAAATTGGGAAAAGCTCTCTTTTGAGCTTGACGAAGCATATGGCATCTTTTTCGAGTATCTCAACTCCTTGGGACTTGAAAACCCTCCTTATAAAGGAGAAGGACCGATGACATACAAGCGTTGGGGCGAACAGCTTCAAGAAGCCTTTAACGCACTTGAAACCTATGATACCATCAAGGCAAAACGCATTTTAAGTGAACTGATTCAGTATCAGATTGATACCGACATCACCAAGACCCTTCAAAGCATAATTACCAACATTGATGAAATCATGGCGAATTAAATCAATTTCATTTTAAACTGAATATCGGACAATTACAGGGTTTAGAAAGGGGACGGAATGCGTCTCCTTTTTAAACTTTCAGAATTTTTATATTTTCTATCGTTTTTATTGCAATATAGGGTATAATATATATATTCTTAAAAGTCAAAATGGAGGTTATCAATATGAAAGGAAAAATACATTCACTGGAATCTTTTGGAACCGTTGACGGACCGGGCGTGCGTTACGTTGTCTTCGTGCAGGGATGCCCCATGCGCTGCGCGTACTGCCACAATCCGGACACTTGGGAAATGAACGGCGGAACGCTTATGGAGCCGGAAGAAATCCTTGAAAACTATGAGCGCAATAAGCCTTTTTACCGCGAAGGCGGCATTACAGTCACGGGCGGAGAACCGCTGATGCAGATTGATTTTTTGCTTGATCTTTTCACAAAGGCGCGTGCACGCGGCATTCACACCTGTCTTGATACTTCGGGCATTGCCTATAAGCCGAACAACAATCCCGAATGGCTCGCAAAGCTTGACAAGCTGTGTGAAGTGACAAATCTTGTAATGCTCGACATCAAGCACATTGATCCTGAAAAACACAAGGAGCTTGTAAAACAGCCAAACGAAGGCATTCTTGCATTTGCGGAGTATCTTGACAAAAAAGGTGTGGAAATGTGGATACGCCATGTGGTCGTTCCCGGTATTACCGACAATCCCGATGATTTACACAGGCTTGGCGTTTTTATCGGCGGTCTGAAAAATCTCAAAGCATTGGATGTGCTTCCGTACCATACAATGGGCAAGAAAAAATACAAGGAGCTTGGCATGGAGTACCGTCTTGAGGATGTTCCCGATATGGACAAAGGAAAAGTTCCCGAACTGAAGCAGTATATTCTTGATGGTATCAAAGAGCGCCGCGGTATCCCTGTAAAATAATTGCCAATATTTTAACAAGTAAAATTTTTATGATTTCTCCTTGTATTTCAAGGTGTTTTATATTACAATATCTGTGTTGACAAGTATTTGTCAATGTAAGTTTCTTGTGTAATTCGTTTGAAAAGACTATATATGACAGTTTTTTCAAACGGCAGATTTGTGGTGATTCCCAAATTTGCAGGCTGTATACAGCATATAGGATTAATATAATATAAGGAGGAATTTATTATGGCATACGTAATTTCAGATGCATGTGTTTGCTGTGGAGCATGTGAGGCTCAGTGCCCTGTTGGCGCAATCAGCATGGGTGACGGCAAGTTTGAAATCGACGCAGATAAGTGCATTGATTGCGGTTCTTGCGCAGGCGCTTGCCCGACAGGCTCAATCTCTCAGGCATAATCAGATTCAAAAACATATTATGAAATATAAAAGGACCACACGTTTCATCGTATCCGTGCGGTCTTTTTATGTACTGTCGAAACATACTGTCAACTTATTGGAACTTTGCCTCAGGCGTTTTCTTAAACAGCCGAAACTCCTTTTTTGCCTTAGGCTCTTTCTCTTTATTTGCAAGCGGAAAGTTAATTGTCTTATCCTCCTTTTCTTTCTTTGCGTTTTTTACAAATCTGCCCTTTCCCCTATACTGCCTTAAAAGCTCGTCTATCCGTTTATAATACTCCTCGTTGCGCCTGTCCTCCTCCGACATCCTGCTTGTTTCACGCTCGTCGTCACGCTCCTCCATCAGCCGGAACTGATAATCAAGCTCCTTGCAGACATCACCCTTGACACTTTCGGAAATACGCTCCACAATCTTGCCAATCATCTCCTCATTATTTGCCGCCACGGCTTCTTTCACAAGCTTTTGGAATAAATACTGCAGCCGCTCGGTCTGCTCTTCCTGCGTCACTTTCACCTCCGAAATCTCATTTTTCGGCTTCATAATCGACTTGATGGATTTAATCTCTATCATATTCTTTTTATGATGTGAATTATCATTGTCAGACGCATCATGACAGGGCTTATCATAATGATCTTCATCATACTCCTTCTCTGTGGCTTCCACCACAGGTTTGGAAATCTTAGTAAGCTGTTTCTGTGCAAAGGGATTGTCCGACAATACCGTCTTAACCGCCTTTAGCTGCAGTCCTTTATCCTTTAAGCTCTTAATTTTCACAAACCGTTCAATGTCCTCCTGCGTATAAATCCTGTGCCCCTGCGGATTCCGCTTAATCGGCAGCTCCAGTTCCTCTTCCCAGTATCTAAGCACATGCGCCTCTACATGAACCTCTTTTGCAGCCTCGTTAATTAAATATGTTTCTTTCACCATTCTGACTCTCCTTTCTAAAATGCAAAAAGAGGGCATGTCCCATGTTCATGTCCTCTTTTGTAGTCTATAATTTTATTCTTATCTGTGAAAAACGCTGCCCTTTGCGTTTTTCTAAACATTTCGAAACTCTTATGCTGCATATTTTGCAGCATTTCGTGTCTCTTAATGTTTTTATTTTGCAAGATTTGCAAACTGCGTATAATCCGGCAGCCACGCCAAATTAATCGTGCCGATTGCACCGTTTCTCTGCTTGGCAATGATAATCTCCGCCACATTTTTCTGCTCAGTATCCCTATTGTAATAATCGTCACGGTAAATAAACATTACCACATCGGCATCTTGTTCAATCGCCCCCGACTCTCGAAGATCCGAAAGCATCGGGCGATGGTCAGGACGCTGCTCCACAGCTCTTGAAAGCTGCGACAGAGCGATAACAGGCACATGCAGTTCACGTGCCAGCGCCTTTAACGACCTTGAAATATCCGAAATCTCCTGCTGTCTTGACTCGTTTTTTCCCGAGCCTGTCATCAATTGCAGATAATCAATAATAATCATTTCCAAATTGTACTCCAATTTGAATTTCCGGCACTTAGAGCGCAGTTCACCGAAACTGATTCCCGGCGTATCGTCAATCAGAAGCTTTGACTTTCCGATGACATCCGCGCCCTCAATCAGACGCTCCCACTCGTCATCCTTCATGTTTCCCGTACGGATTGCCTGCGAATTAACCTTTGACTCTAATGAGAGCAAACGGTTCACAAGCTGTTCCTTCGACATTTCCAGTGAAAAAATTGCAACTGCCTTGTCCTCATGAAATGCCACATGCTGCGCGATATTTAAGACAAACGCCGTTTTTCCCATAGAAGGACGCGCCGCCACAAGGATTAAATCCGACGGCTGCATTCCGGCAGTCTTGTAGTCCAAATCAAGAAATCCCGTAGCGATACCTGTAACCGCTCCATGATGCCTGGAAGCCTCCTCAATCATGTTCATCGCGTTCATAACGACCTGCCGGATTGGCACGAAATCGCCGTTATTTCGATTCTGCACAATATCAAAAATATTTTTCTCGGATGTCTCCAAAATCGCTTCCAGTGTATCATTTTGTGCATAACAGCTGTTTGCAATCTCCTCGTTCACCCGGATAAGCCTGCGCAGAACGGATTTCTCCGCCACAATTTTAGCGTAATATTTTACATTTGCCGACGTCGGCACTGCTGCCATAACATCTCTTATGTATTCCAAACTGTATATCTCAGGCGGAACGCTTTTTTCCTTGAGCCTTTGCTGGAGCGTCACCAAATCAACCGGCTTTCCCTCGTCATTGAGCTCAACCATTGCGTCAAAAAGAATACCGTACTGTTTTCCATAGAAGTCCGCTCCGTTTATCTGCTCACTCGCTATGGTGATAGCCTCCTTGTCCATAAGCATGGAGCCGATAACCGACTGCTCCGCCTCAATGCTGTGAGGCAGGACTCTCTTTAAAACCGCCTCATCCATTTCAGGCATCGTAATCCCCCAATTCCTGCACGGCTTTTCTTAGACTGCCGTGACGTGTACTTTCAGCTTTGCCGACACCTTCGGGTGAAGCTTCACTGTTACTTCATGCATACCTTCTGTCTTAATCGCGTCGGAAAGCTGTATTTTCTTCTTGTCAATCTCCTTACCATACTGCTCCGAAACGCCCTTTGCAATCTCCTTGGATGACACGGAACCAAAAGTTTTTCCGCCTTCGCCGCCTTTGATTTCAAGCTTTATCGTCATCTTTTCCAGTTCCTCTGCAAGTGCCTTTGCCGCATCAAGCTGCTCTTTTGCAATTTTTTCCTTGTTTTGGTTTTGGAGCTTCAGATTATTCATATTTTCGCCTGTCGCTTCCACTCCAAGCTTTTTCGGAAGAATAAAGTTGCGGGCATAACCCTCTTTTAACTCAACCAGCTCTCCCTTCTTTCCTACTGATTTTACATCTTCTAACAAAATTATCTTCATTGTACTGCTGTCCTTTCTGTTTTGAAACGTGTCAGATTGCGCCTTCCTCAAGCATTTGGTTTACGGTTTCCTTAATAATTGCGACCGCCCTCTCAGACGACATATCCTGAAGCTGCGCTCCCGCGATGTTCATATGACCGCCGCCGCCGAGACGCTCCATAATAATCTGCACGTTTACTTCATCAATTGACCTTGCGGAAATATAAATCTTTCCGTTGTATTCCGTGGCAACAAAACTCGCCTTGATACCGTTGATACCCAAAAGCTCGTTTGCCGCCTGTGCGCCTATTTCCGTAGGACTCTCCAGCCCTTCCGTGGGACAGATGCCCATCGCATAGGCATTTTTGTATATTTCGGCATTTCTGACCGTTTCCGCCTTTGCTTTGTACTCCGCCGCGCCGTCCCGGAACATCTTACGCACCCTCGTCACATCGGCGCCGCATCTTCTTAAAAATGCTGCCGCTTCAAAAGTCCGAACGCCTGTTTTTGCCGTAAAGTTGTTGGTATCTACCATAATTCCGGAGTAAATACAGTCCGCCTCGTTGCTTTTGACCTTCACATTCCCGCCCGAGATATACTGCAATACCTCCGCCACCATTTCACAGGTACTTGACGCATACGGCTCCACATACGACAACGTGGCGTTTTCAATCACTTCCGAGCTCTGCCTGTGATGATCAAGCACCACCACGGTCCGGCAGGATTTAATCAAATCAGGACACTCTGTAATGCTTGGCTTGTTGACGTCGACCACCACAAGCACCGTGCTGCTGTCTGCAAGCTCAAGCGCATCTGAGCTTCCTATAATAAAATCCTCCTCATATGCATTCTTGTCTCTAACAAGCTCCACCAAGGGTTTGACCGAAGAAGTAATGTCATTAATAACAATATAGCACTTTTTGCCAAGCGTGCGTGCAATACAGCTGACCCCGACCGCCGCGCCAAACGCATCGGCATCGGAAAGCCGATGTCCCATAATAAGCACCTTGTCCTTGCTGTTAATAATTTCCTGAAGCGCATTTGCCTTCACACGCGCCTTCACACGCGTACTCTTTTCTATCTGCTGGCTCTTTCCTCCATAGTAAATAATCGAATCAGGCGTTTTTACCACAGCCTGATCGCCGCCGCGTCCAAGCGCCAAATCAATTGCGGTACGTGCAAATTCACACTTCTGCGCATACGTAGGCGCGTCCAACCCAACACCAATGCTGACCGTGACCGCCATCTCATTTCCGATATTGACTGTTTTCACATCCTCAAGAAGATCAAAACGCGACTCCTTTAATGCGGAAACTGCCGACTTTCGCATAATGACAAAGTATTTGTCTTTCTCCGTCTTACGCACAATACAATCACGCGCAAACAGATATTTATTGATTCTGCGGTCAATCAGCGCCATCAAAAGCGAACGCCGGACATCCTCCACGCTTTCAAGCGCTTCATCATAATTGTCAATATAAATCATTCCGACCGCGAGGCTTTGGTCATCAAGTTCCCTAAGCGCCCTTTTTAAGTCTGTCTCATCATAAAGGTAACCGGCAATCATGCATGTATCACTGTCACCGTTTTCAATGAGCTGGCTGTTATCAAGCACTTCCTTAATCGAAATGCGCTTCAGCTTCAAATTATACTCGCGCTCTTCAAACGCAATATCAAGCTCAAGCTCCTGTTCAAATTCCAGCTTCTCCTTTGTTACTGCCGGAAAAACAACGGATATCTGCCTTCTCCAGCTCTTGTCCTTATGTATAATCCGCTCAAATGCCTCGTTTGTCCATATCACCTTGCCTGTCTCATCCATCAGTACATATGCAAGGTCAAGCTCTCTTAAAAGCCGGCTCTGAACTTGTCCGTACTGTGTTGCAAAATCAATAAACTCATTCACAATCACAGGCTTGCTGCGGCACAGCAGTATGCTCATCGCAATCAGATATACTGCCAAAAAGCCGGATACACATATTCCTGCCAATATATTGATAAAATAGATTCCTGCATTCACTGCCGCCAGGAAAATTCCTAACAGCAGCGCTGTCTGAAGGTATGCCCTCAGATGCCCTTTCAGTTTCATTTTTCTGTTCATGTATACTAATCTCCCATTCCTGCCAGATTCACCGTTGCTTTTTGCAACGAAAGCCGGGATTTTCTTAATTATATTAAATTTTATCTGCTGATACTATTTTAGTATAACATCAATTTAATCAAAGTTCCATAGCATATTTTGTCTTAATATACACTTGTTTGGGGAAATGCAGGGTTTTCTACTCACGGCAGGGAAGCAATACAATATTTTTCAGAATCTCCACAATCGTTTCCATGTCTTCAATGCACGCAAATTCATTTCTGCCGTGGTGCCCTTCCGAACCCGTACAAATATTCGGGCATAAAAGGCCGTCAAAAGAAAGTCTCGCTCCGTCAGTTCCGCCGCGAATCGGAGAAACTTTTGGCTCTACTCCCGCGCGCCGCATTGCCTCAGCCGCATACTCAACGATATAAAGTTCCTTCTCAATCCGCTCCCGCATGTTGCGGTACTGCTCCTTGATTTCCACCGTAAACCGTTTTTCACCGTACTTGCTATTTAACATCTCAACATGATTTCTGACTGTTTGTATCCTCTGCTCATATTTTTCACTGTCATGGTCACGGATAATCAATTCCACAACCGCCTTCTCCACATCTCCGTGAATGCTGTCCACATGATAAAAGCCCTCATAGCCCTCCGTGTTCTCCGGACACTCATCTGAGATGGCACTGATAAATTCATACGCAAGCGTAATGGCATTTTTCATAATATTTTTCGCATAGCCGGGGTGAACGCTCTTTCCTTTTACCGTAAGCGTCGCGCCTGCCGCGTTGAAACACTCGTAGCTCATATCGCCAAGCTCTCCGCCGTCAACCGTATATGCATAATCCGCGTCAAATCCGTCAATGTCAAAAAATGCCACACCGTTTCCGACCTCCTCGTCCGGTGTAAATCCAATGCAGATTTTCCCGTGCTCTACCTCCGGGTGTCTTAGAAAATATTCCGCCATTGCCATAATTTCCGCCACACCTGCTTTGTCGTCCCCGCCAAGCAGCGTACTGCCGTCCGTCACAATCAGGCTCTTTCCCTTGCACGCCTTTAACATCGGAAATTCTGACACGTGTGTCACAATGTTCAGCTTCTCGTCAAGTACAATGTCCTCTCCGTCATAATTCTCAATTATGCGCGGCTTGACGTTTGCACCGCTCACTGCCTCGGAAGTATCCATATGCGCAATAAATCCGATTTTCGGAACACGTTTTTTTACCCTCAAATTGGATGGAATTTCCGCATAAACATAACAATGCTCCTCATCATAGCGTACGTTCGATGCGCCTAATTCCAAAAGCTCGTCCCGCAGCAAAACTGCCAAATCCCGCTGCTTTTCGGTAGACGGCGTTTTGTCTGCATACTGCTCAATCGACTGCGTATCGATTTTCACATATCTTAAAAAATTTTCCACAACTGCGGAATACATCTGTTCTGCCATATTTTTCTTCCTTTCCTAATTTAATTGGGCAGGGGCGCACACTGCGTAAGCAGTAATTTCCTCTGTGCGCCCCTGCGCATCAAAAAGACCAATGAACATTGTTAAAGCGTTCATTGGTCTTTTCATTTCTTATTTCTCTTAATCCATTGTATAAGGCATAAGCGCCAAGTGACGTGCACGCTTAATTGCTACTGTAAGAGCTCTCTGATGCTTTGCACAGTTGCCTGTAATTCTTCTCGGAAGAATTTTGCCTCTCTCAGACACATATCTCTTTAACTTCGCTGTATCCTTAAAATCAATTACATTGTCCTTGCCGCAAAATACGCAAACTTTTTTTCTTCTACGAATACCGCCTCTTCTCTTCATCGGAGAATCAGTCTTCTCAGTTTTATTAAAAGCCATGATAAAGCCTCCTATCTTTAAAATCTCAAATCATTCAGGATTAGTTAAACGGTAATTCTTCGTCTATTCCGTCGGGAATATTCATGAAACCGTCACCTGCCGCCATCGGTGCAGGCTGGCTGCTGTTTCCGCCGCCATAGTTTCCGTCAAAGCTGTTGTTACCGTTACTGTTTTTGCTCTCTGCAAATTCCTGATCTTCAACAACAACGTCTGTGGTATAAACTTTTACGCCATCCTTATTGGTATAGCTTCCGGTCTGAATACGACCTGTCACGGCAATCTTTGTACCTTTGCGCAGATACCGTTCTGCAAATTCCCCTGACTTGCCAAACGCAACACACGAAATAAAATCTGCCGTATTCTCATCACCGCTGCGGTTAAACCGTCTGTCAACCGCAAGCGTATATCTTGCAATTGCCATCTGATTATCACCCTGTGTATATCTTACCTCAGGATCTCTTGTTAAGCGTCCCATTAAAATTACTTTATTCATATTTTAAGTTCTCCCACGATACGCAGTCCTATCTGCGTATTTTCTATTCCTCGTCCTGTCTAACGCACAAATATCTGACAACATTCTCGTTGAGACGAATTCTTGACTCAACCTCTGCCGGAACACTTGCTTCGCCATCAAACTGAATGAAATAGTAGAAAGCTTCCTTCATCTTACGTACTTCGTAAGCAAGTCTCTTCTTACCCCACTCATCTACGTTTGTGATTGTACCGCCGTGCTTTGTAATCATGTTTTTCACTTTCTCGACGGTAGCTGCTCTGTCATCGTCCTCAAGCTTCGCGCTGACAACAACGGCTAATTCATATTTGTTCATCTTGTTACCTCCTTTTGGTCTCTGGCCTTTCCCCTTATCGGAAAAGCAAGGAATTTTTATATATCACGAAAATTTATGATACCATAGCTTGTATCTTTTTGCAAGACTTTGCCAATATTTTCTTAGAATTTTTGTAACAGTTCAGCCTTCGGCTTCCTGTCACATAATTTTTCATTTTCCCCACTCAACGCTCCTGCTGCCGCTTTGACAATTGCTTTGTGCTCTTCTCAACCTGACGGCGCGGAAGCATAATCTGATGTCCGCAGCCTGTGCATTTGAGCCGGAAATCCGCACCGACGCGCAGAATTTCCCAGTCAAAGCTGCCACACGGGTGCTTTTTTTTCAATTTTACAATGTCCCCTACTTCATATTCCATGCCTCGTCCTCTTATCATCCTTTACTCTGCGCAGTATCTCATCATACTGCTGATACATTTTCTGCACCTCATTTTCCAACGTGTAATAATGCCCAATATACGGAACAAGCAGTATCAAAAGCAGCGCCATTAATGCCAAAATCGGTATGTACTCCGCAATACAGTAAATCGCCAATGCAATCGTTGTCAAAATTGCAAACGTCACGGTAACAATCAAGTGAATCAGACGTTCATGCTGAAAAAATGACACTTGTGTCAGATGCTCCTGCAAAACCAGCTTCCAGTCCACGTCCTTTGGCGGCTGCGCTAACAGCATATCAATTTTCATGCGATAATCTGTGATTCGTTTTTTCATTATAATAACCATGCCCCTTTTTCAGTCTGCGAATTCTTGACAGCGAAAAGCGTAAACTTTTTGATGTATGCAGCGTGAGCACAAATTTGCCGTGTGAAATTTCAATTTTACGCTGTCTTAATCTGCGAAAATACCTCGCCGATACTGTCGGTAATTACCAAATTCGCCATTGTATCGCGCGCCGTCGGTGTCTTGTTAATCAGCACAAGCTTATTTCCACGATAATAATCAATCAGCCCCGCCGCAGGATAAACCGCAAGCGACGTTCCGCCGATAATGAGCATATCCGCTTCACTGATTGCCCGCACCGCGCCCGACAGCGTATTTTGGTCAAGCCCCTCCTCGTAGAGCACTACGTCCGGCTTAATCCTTCCGCCGCACTCGCAGGAAGGCACCCCTGAAGAATTCAGAATGGCATCAATATCATAAAATTTGTGACATTTTTCACAATAATTTCTTAACACGCTGCCATGCAGCTCAAAAACCTTTTTGCTCCCCGCCGACTGGTGAAGCCCGTCAATATTCTGCGTCACAACCGCCGTCAGCTTTCCGGCTTCCTCAAGCTTTGCAAGCGCAATATGCGCCGCATTCGGTTTCGCGTCGGTAAACAGCATTTTGTCCCTGTAAAAACGGAAAAACTCATCCGGTCTTTTTATATAAAAAGTATGACTCAAAATGGTCTCAGGCGGATAGTCATACTTCTGATTATAAAGTCCGTCCACACTTCGAAAATCCGGAATTCCGCTCTCCGTTGAAACGCCTGCGCCTCCAAAAAACACAATGTGCTCACTTTCGTCAATCATTTTCTGCAGTTTTTCAATTCCCTCATTCATTTCACAAAACACTCCTTTCCCAACATACAATCTTTATATCTAATATTCTTTATAAGAAATATTAAGGTCAACGCCCGTATTGATTCCTGCTACCTTACCCTTTTCCGTGTACTGCCAAATTCCTACTTCGTACGGCATATACATATAATCATCATAAAAAGCATACCACTTTTCATAATCATTGAGCCGTGTCATATCCAGCATCTTTGTGAAACATTTCACATTGCCGTAAATCATCGGCGTATAGCCCGCCGCCTTGATTTTATCGCAAAATGCAATTGCAATGTCCGTGCGGTCTTTCTGTGAAAGCTCATTTGCCCTGCCGTCATCGTTGACAATCATTTCCACGTCAAACACAATCGGGTAGGACACATTATAGTCCTTAATGTTATCAAGCACATAATCCGCCTCCTCAACTGCCTCCTCAACGGTTATTGCCTGTGTGAAGAAATAGACGCCCGCCTTAATTCCCGCCGCATCTGCACCGCGCATATTTTGGTCAAAATACTCGTCAAGCACCAGCTTCCCCGAGCCGTACCCGCGCAGTCCAAGCCGCACAAAGGCATACTCCACACCGTCCGATGCCACCGCTGCCCAGTCAATGTCGCCCTGATACTTCGACACGTCAATCCCTTTGTGTGAAACAACCGTGCCGTTTTCTATGTACTGCATCTCTCCATCGTCCGTTTCCACGAAATTTTCCTCCAAGTAATTGTGCTTTTTCACTCCGTCAAGAACAGGCGCAAACACATACTCGTCTTTATCGGCGTAAATCAGATTTTCCGGAAAAAACGAACGCAGCATTTTCAGCGGGCTTCCGTCTTCCGCCATGACAAGCTCTTTCATGCGCTCCTTAATCGACGCTTCCAGCTCATCTTCTTTGTCTTGAAGCAATGCGCTGATGTCAATCGCATTTTCGCCGTCTCCCATAACTTCGACATACTCTTTCGATGTAACATCCGTGTCCGCGTCAGGAAGCTCCAGGCTGTCGGAATTTGCAGGCGCTGCCGCCTCAAGCTGTGCAATCCGTGCCTCATATTCTGCGACAAGCGCACCTCTCTCTTGATTTCCCTGCACATACCATATTCCAAACACTGCCGCAAGCGCTGCTGATAGTACTGTTGTAATCAAAAGCAATACGATAATAACCATGTTGCCGCCTCTGCCTTGCCGCGGCATACGTCTCCTTTGTTTCATAATATCCATTATTTATACCCTTTCCGAATTAACAATCCTTATTGATGCTATTTTCCTTTACAGTTTACACTAAAACGCCATGCCGCGCAACTACTATAAATTGGTCATTGGAAGGAACAGTTCAGCCTGCGGCTTCCTGTCAGCATTTGGAATCTTGTACGCATAAAACCGCCGAAGATGTATCTCCGGCGGTTTCCGCAATCATTCTAACGATCCTATTCTTTAATTCAACCCAACATCTGCCCAGCTTGTAGCGCCAATATACGGCAGTGCAAAGTTCGCATACGTCGGATCTGCGGTATCCATAAATTTGAACATATTATACGATACCTTCGGTGCTCCGCCGGCGTCCCTGATACCAACTGCCATGCCGTCATTTGCAACCTCGGTCGCGTGGTCAATCTGCCTGTGAATGACAATTCCCTCAATAAACGGATTTGACGCAGCCAGCTTATACGCATACTGCATTGCCGCAGCCTGAATATTCTGATCGGTCGGAAGACTCGGGTTTGCCGATGTAAAGCCCATTTCCGAAATCAAAATATGACGTACTGCGCCGCTTGGTGCAAGCAAAAACGGCTGTGCCATATGGTTCGTAATAACCTCTAAGTTTGACGGATTTACCATTCTTGTATCATCTGAATGAACAACAAGATTTCTCATTCCGGAATATCCGGGCGGTAAATTCCAAAACTGACAGTTAAACAACGGAACCGGATGCGGGTGGAATGATAATCCCCAGTCAATATTTCCAGTTGCACTAATCGTCTGCGCGAAATGGTCTAAAACATCCCTTCCCTTATATGCAAGCGTGTTCGCATCCGTATGCGTCCAACGCTGGTCAATGTTGATAAATACTCTTGCGCCTGCGTTCTGACTCTTGATTGCATTGTAGCAAAGCCGAAACTCTTTTGCATAATACTCGGAAAACTGCTGTTCTCCCATGTCGCCCGCGTAATGCCACGGCGAATTGTTGTTTACTTCATTACCAATAATCCATGAGTGGATGGTTCCCTTATCACCTGAATATCTATTCGCAAGAAATGACATCAGTGCCTCAATCTTCTCTGTACCTGCCTGCTCCGATACGTTCATCGCATAGCAGTTTTTCCCCGGAACGCGTCCCAATGGCGGAACCAAATCTGCCGTTGCTGCATTAAAGGAATTCTTCACAATCATAACCACATTGCAGCCTTCCTTCGCAAACTTTTGGCAAATAATATCGTACTCACTGACAACACTAGAATTAAAGCTGTATGATTTGCCATTATAAGTATAGTTCGTTCCACCACCTACAAAAAATCTGCTAATGTCAAGTTCATAAGCTGCAAAACCTGCGCCAAGCGCAGACAAATCCGTACTATAGCGCCAATCTGCCGTCAATCCCTTTTTGCTTCTCACCGGATACCCTGTTGCTTTCGCCGCTACAGCCTCGGGATTTGTGATATACGACGCATTGCTGACCGGAACAAATACACCGTTTTCCGAAACCGCTACAACAAAGCGCGAATACAGTTTGGAATTTGCCGTATTAAAATCAAGTGATGTCGTAAATGTTGCTATCTCTGCAGCCGGAGCCGTCGCACAGTAATTCTGACGCGCGCCGATTCCGTCTTCGTATGGTTTCAATTCAAACAAGTAATACATTCCGTCCGCCGCCGGAGCCGTCGCACCTGATACCGTCACGGTTACATCCTTACCTGTTATAACACAACTGTTTACCGTCAGTGTAACGTTTGCAGCAAATGCCAATGTCGGAATACATACCGCCAAAAGCATAGCAAGCAGAACTGCTGACACCCACCGTTTTGTTTTTTTAGTCCCCCGTTCTTTTTGCATAAAACACCTCTTTCTTGTTTTGTAATCTGCACCTTACACAGATTCATATTGTATTAACTTACGCTGTACATTATAGCATGTCTAAACAATACAAACAATGCATTGTAAACATAAGAACTGATATAAAAAGCATCCATGCAAAAAAGCCGTTACTCTGCGTTTTTACAACAAAGTAACGGCTTTTATTCATTTACAATTAGATTGCCTCATGGAATGTACGAGAGATAACATCTGCCTGCTGCTCCGGTGTCAACTTGATGAAGTTAACAGCGTAGCCAGAAACACGAATTGTAAGCTGAGGATAATTCTCAGGATGCTTCTGTGCGTCTAACAGTGTGTCTCTGTTCAATACGTTAACATTCAGGTGGTGTCCACCCTTTGTAGCATAACCGTCTAATAAAGAAACTAAGTTATCAACCTGTGCTGCGTTGTCCATTTTTCATACCTCCTAAAATTTTATGAAATCTGCTATGTTTGCAAGCCTGTATAAACACAAGCCTGCATGTAAGGATTTGATACTCTAAGACAGCGTTTGAATCGAATTGATTCGATTTACTGCCTTAGAATACGCCTCCCTAAATTTTATTCTTTGTCTAACCCTTCATGCAATGTCGGAACACTGCACGCCATCGGATTAGCGGAACAGTCTGTACATCCGAGTGTTTCAACCTCTTTTGTAGAAGAACCTTCGTTGACATTCACATTGAAATGTCCCACAGCCTTATCTTTGGAAAATCCGGCATCAAGCTGTGCCACAAGGTCATCAATCATTGATTTCTCGTCCATTGATTACACCTATTCCTTTCTGTTTTGTACTCTAAACAATTCAACTGAATTATTTGTTTAAGTCAAGCTCAATATCGCCTGAGAATACTGAAAGTTTTCTCGGTCTATTAATTGTTCAAATCCAGTTCAATATCGCCCGAGAATACTTTTGCTTCCTTACCAAGAGCGTTCGGGATAATTGTAAAGGTATTTGAGATACCATCCTGTGCATCCTTGAACGGAAGCTTTGATACAGATGACAGTGAAGCGACTGCACCATGTGTATCACGTCCGTGCATCGGGTTTGCACCAGGAGCAAACGGCTGTCCCTTCTTACGTCCGTCAGGTGTGTTACCTGTAGCCTTACCATAAGTTACGTTAGACGTAATTGTAAGGATTGAAGTTGTAGGAACACCATTTCTGTAGGTGTGATGTCTTCTGATTGCCGTCATAAATCTGTGAACAATATCCTGTGCAATCAGGTCAACTCTGTCATCATCATTACCATATTTCGGGAACTCGCCTGTTGTCTCGAAATCAACGATAATGCCGTCCTCGTCACGAATCGGTTTTACCTTTGCATACTTAATTGCTGATAATGAGTCAGCAACGATAGAAAGTCCTGCAACACCTGTTGCGAAATATCTCTTAACGTCTCTGTCATGAAGAGCCATCTGTGCTCTCTCATAGCAGTACTTATCATGCATATAGTGAATGATGTTCAATGTATTTACATATACATCTGCCTGCCACTCCATCATATCCATGAATTTAGCAAATACATCATCATAGTCAAGCACATCGCCGACAACCGGACGATACTTCGGTCCAACCTGCTTCTTTGTTACTTCGTCCACACCACCGTTCAAAGCGTAGAGCAAGCACTTCGCAAGGTTTGCACGAGCGCCGAAGAACTGCATTTCCTTACCAACTACCATTGAAGATACGCAGCAAGCGATTGCATAGTCGTCACCGTGTGTTACTCTCATAAGGTCATCGTTCTCATACTGGATTGAAGAAGTCTGGATAGACATCTTTGCACAGTATTTCTTCCAGTTCTCAGGAAGTCTTGTCGACCAAAGAACCGTTAAGTTCGGCTCAGGGCTAGGTCCAAGGTTCTCCAATGTATGCAGATAACGGAATGACATCTTTGTAACCAAAGGACGTCCGTCAACGCCAACACCGCCAAGTGACTCTGTTACCCAAACCGGATCGCCTGCGAAAATCTGATTGTACTCAGGTGTACGTGCAAACTTAATGAGACGAAGCTTCATAATGAAGTGGTCAATGAACTCCTGAATCTGCTCCTCTGTAAATGTGCCGTTCTTTAAATCTCTCTGTGCATAAATGTCAAGGAATGTAGAAGTACGTCCAAGTGACATTGCCGCACCGTTCTGCTCCTTTACCGCGCAAAGATATCCGAAGTAAGTAGCCTGAATCGCTTCCTGTACATTTGTAGCCGGCTTAGAAATATCGCAGCCGTAAGAAGCAGCCATTTCCTTCATCATCTTGAGCGCTACCATCTGCTCTGAAATTTCCTCACGAAGACGGATAACATCATCTGTCATAACACGTCCTGTTGAATCCTTCTGAGCCTGCTTATCCTCGATAAGTCTGTCAATACCGTAAAGCGCAACTCTTCTGTAGTCGCCGATAATACGTCCGCGTCCGTAAGCATCAGGAAGACCTGTAATGATGTGTGATGAACGGC